>NZ_JBHWEB010000051.1:0-21911 GCF_042734395.1 Amycolatopsis sp. NPDC059657
TCTGCTTTCATTCAGGGGGGTTGGTTTTTGTCCGGGACTTAATACCCGCCCCCAACCCCCCAACGACCCCGTTTGCGCGAAGGCGGCGACGTCGGCCAAGAGGGACCGGACGTTGGCGGTCAAGCGCTTCAGGCCGAGCTTGTCGAGTACCGCGCGGAAGAGGGCTTCCTCGTCGGTCCAGCCCAGGCTTTCGGCTATTTCGGACATGACCGCGGCAAGTTCGCGCGGGGGCATGTCGTGCAGGTCACGGGGTCCCAGCTCCCGGAGCCGCACCGGCGGCTGATCCGGGAGACGGTAGGTGATCGGGCGGACCCCGGATTGCCGAAGCGGGTCGTCCGCGACCAGCACACCACGCCGGACGGCCAGGCTCACCGCGGAGTTGAGCGAACGCGCCAGCTCCGAGCCGACCCTGCGGCCGCCCGAGCTCTGGATGTAGACGCGATGGATTCGCTCGCCGAGCATCGGGCCCTCCACCGCGACGATCTCCGCGATGCCCTCGATCAGCTCGTTCCGCGACACCTCCGCCACGGGTGGCTGGACGCCGGAATACTCCACATACGTTTCCGGCGAGGCGTCGTCGAGGAGCACCCCCTCCTCCGCGGGCCACTCGGGCTCGGCGGTTTCGGCCACCGGTGTCCAGCCCGCAGGCCTGATCTCCTCATCGCTCAAGATCTCCCACAGTCCGGCGAGCGCGGCCGCCGGATCGACGTCGAACGCGGAACCCGGGATGCGGACGAACCGCCAGCCGCAGCGTTCGAGATCACGCTGCCGCGCCAGATCGTGGTCGTAGGCCTCAGGGCCGTGCCACCGGTCGCCGTCGCACTCGACGGCCAGCCGCCCATGCCCGCCGACGATCACCAGGTCGATGCGGTACCCCTGCGCCTCGTACTGCGGAATCACCGTGTAACCGCGGTCCACGATCCGGTTGAACACCCGCTGCTCGAACAGCGAGTCGAACGGCTCGACCGGCCGGTCCTCCGGCACCACCTCGCACACCACGTCCGCGCGCGCTAGGCGTGGGGGCACGCCGTAGCTGTAGTCGAGCAGCTGGAACCGCATGCACTCCCGGTTCGGCAGCTCGTCCGCCCGCACCGAGTGGAACACCCAGACCTGGTCCTTCGCCCGTGAGACGGCGACGTTGAAGCGCTGGACGTACTGCTCCTGCGTCAGCGCCACCATGCGCTTGTCCGGCATCGGGGCGGCCACCATCGACAGGAACATCACGTCCCGCTCGGAGCCCTGGAAGTCCGCGGCGTCCCCGCAGCGCAGGTCGCGGCTCGCCCATTCCTCACGCGGGATCCGCGCGAGCAGCAATGACTCGATGGCCTTCGCCTGAGCGGGACCGAGCAGCGAGATGACGCCGAACGTCTTGCCGTCGTAGGCCGGGTCGGCGACGCACTTCTCGATCTGCCCGGCGATCGCCTCCGCCTCGACCGGATTGCTCTTGTGCGTGACACCTCGCTCGTAGCCGTCCGCGAGGTACACCGCCTTGACCGGCTCGAGCCTGTCCACTCCGTACTGCCGGACCGGGATCAGCCGGATGCCGTCCGGCTCGTAGGCGATCCGGTTGGAGAACCCGATGATCTCGGGCACGCACCGGCGATGCTCGGTCAGCGTGATCAGCCCGCCGTAGCGCATCTTGGCCTCGTCGAAGAGGCTCCGCTTCGGGTCCTGCCAGGAATCGCGGTACCGGTCGTCGGCCAGGTACCGCCGCGCGAGGTCACGCAGCTCCTGCTGGTCGACACCGACCGCGGACGGCGAAACCTGCTTGTCGTCGCCGATCACGACGATCTTCTTCGCCAGGTACTGCAGGAAGACGGCCTCGGTGCCCGCCTGCGACGCCTCGTCGACCACCACCACGTCGAACATGTCAGGCCGCACGCGCAGCTGCTCTGCGATGCGGTAGATCGGCATGATCCACACCGGCACGGACGGGCGGCACCGGTCCATCGCCTTGCGGATCTCCGCGCGGCGCTGATGCCGGTAGGCGCCGGTGTTCTTGCCCGCCCGCTGCACCAGCTGCGCGTATTGGGTCAGGTCGGCGCGCGCGGTGCCGCTGAGCCGGTCCGGCGACGCGGCGTGGTCCCAGGCCCGGCAGGCCGCGACGGCCGAGACCTCCTTCCGGAGGTTTCGCTCGATGGCGCTGATCCGGGACTGCACCGCGTTGACGTCGATCGCGTCCAGCTCACTCACCCAGGCTCGGGTGGCCGCCCAGCGCCACGCTTCCGCGAACCCTGGCATCCTGGCCTGCCACACGCTTTCGTGCCGGGTGTCCTCGATCATGCGACGCAGCTCCGGCGCGACATCGCCGAGCCGCGAGCCGAGCTCGTCGCGGCGTGACGCCTGCTTCCGCACCCGCCACAGCCTGGCCAGTTTCTCTTGCGCGGTGGCGAAATCCTCGTGACGACGGCTCCGCACCGCGTCCAGCAGTTCCACGACGCACCGCGCGGCGTCCGCCCACTGTGCCGTCTCACCGAGCGAAGTCTCCAGGTCGGCGAGCGGCTTTCTGGCCGCCGCCAAGGCTTCCTGCGCCGACACGGCGTCCACGAGACCCGCGTACCAGCGGACGTCGGCGAGGTCGGCCCAGTTCGGCGGCGGGAGCTTCAGCGACTGGAGCCGCTGCTCCTCGATGGCCAGCCGGTCGGCGAGCGCGAGCACCCGGCGCAGCTGGGCGAGCTCGGTGACATGCCAGTGGAGCCGTTCCTGCACGGTGTCTTCCGGTGGGATGACGGTGTTCTCCGGCCACGCGCGGTCCAGCGCGGTCAGTGCCTTCGTCGCCTCGGCCCAGGCGGTGAACGTCTCCAGCCGCGCGATCGATGTCGGCGCGACGCCGTCGATCCTGACCGCGTCGAACAACGGCTGCGCCTGTTTGACGGTCTTGTGCGCGAAAGCGCCGATCTTCGGCGCACCGTCGGCCATGGTCTTGATCGTCCCGCCGCCGTCGAGGAACCTGCGCACTTCAGTGGCGAGTGCGAGGTGCCCGCCGATATCGCCTTCCAGCACCGAAACCTCGACGAGCGGGCCGACACGCGCCGCCGAAGTGGCACAAGTGGACACCAGGTCCGCGATGGTCGCGGCCCGTGCCCGCCACGGTTCCGCGCGTCCACATCGGACATCACGCAGCGCGTCGGCCAGCCACTGCTCGCGGCGTCCGGCGAGCTGTTCCGTCTCGGCGGCGAGTTCGCGCAGCCGTTGCCGGACTTCGGCACGCTGACCGGGTTCCAGCCTCGACACCGCGGCGAACGCCGGATGCCTGACCACGCGTGCGAACCGCTGTGCCTGCTCCGTCGCGGCACGTTCGTCCGTGACCAGGCGCGCGAACCGGGCCGGGTCGGGCAGCCGGTCAACCTCGATCAGCCGGCAGCGGGCCTGCGCTTCGTCGGCCCCGAGACCGCCGTCGAGCAGGAAGCCGAGCCACTCCGTCGCTTCGCCGCTGGTCAGCGGCGGTTCGCCGGCGGCATGCCCGAGCCAGCCGTACTGGTCCTGTTCGGAGGTGAGCCGCTGGGCGATCGCCGACAGCGTGCCGCGGTAACCCTGGTGTTCGCGGTCTCTGACCTCGCGTTCCCGTGCTTCGAGCAGCCTGCTGTGCAGCTCGGCGCGGTCACGGGTCAGCCGGTCGACCGTGGCGAGGTGGTCCCGGATGACCCGGGCGTTCGCCTCGGCGTCATGGTCGCTCGCGGCCGCCGCGATCTCCTGGACGGCGAGCTTGAGGTCGGCCATGTCCTCACGGGAGGTGCCGACGACGGCCACGGCGAGCGGCTTGATCTCGTCGGGCAGCTTGTCCCTGACCTCGCGGAGCGCGCGATCGGTCTGCGCGGTGACCAGCACCCGCTTGCCCTGGGCGAGCAGATGGGAGATCAACGCGGCGGCGGTGTGCGTCTTCCCGGTGCCGGGCGGCCCTTGAACCAGCGTCTGGGCGAGCACGTCGACGCGCCTGATGACCGATAGCTGCTTGTCGTTGACCGGCATCGGCAGGAACGGCTCGCCGTCGACGTTCAGTATCGCGCCCTCGCCCGCCGCCTCCGGCGCGGTCGGGACATGATCGGGATCGAGCAGCGGGATCAGCCCGTCCGGCACCTCGCCGGTCCGGTCGAGCTGGGTGAGCATGGTGTCGAAGATTTCGATCAGGCCCTGGTAGGTGCGCCTGCGCAGGATGATCGCGGGCGCGAACGCGGCGACCGCGTGCCTGCCAGGCGGTGCGTGCAGGTCCTCGTCGCGGTACTCGCCGTCGGCATCGAGGCTGTGTACAAGCCTGCGGACGAAGTCGCCGGTGGCAGCACGGTCCAGCGCTGGTCCCTCATAGGCTTTGACATCCGCCTGGATCTCGTTGACCTTGTCAGGGGCGGTGATCAGCCCGGGGTCGACCATGTCCAGTTCGAGCCGCACGGGCTCGCTCGACTCGACGGCACGGACCTCCAGCACCCCGGTCCTGTCGTCGAAGTGCACCGCGACGGCGCTGGTCAGCAGATGCCGTTTGATCGGCTGCCAGCTCAGGCAGCCGGTGCCCACGATGAGTTCGAAGTCCTCCGGGCTCTCCGTCGAGGTGATGTAGATCTGGTGGAGCCTCGCATAGAGGTCACGCGCCGGGCGGTCGGTCCGCGCCTGGTCGGCCCACGACTCCCAGCGTGCGAACCAGCTGCTGAAACGAGCCCGCATCCGAGGGAAGTCGCTCAGTTCCAGTGTCTTCGGAGTGTCCTCATCGGACGGTTCGACAATGCGCTCGCGCAGCGACGGCTCCTCGTCCGGCTGGTCGAGCGGCTCGGTCAGCCAGCGGCCCAGCTCGTCGCCGGGGTCCGGCGGATCGGCCACCACCACGCGCTCGACGGCCAGCAGCGGACCCTCGCCGCCCGCCTCGACCACGGTGATCGCCGGGTGCTCGGGCAGGTCGGAGAGCCAGATCACCTCGCCTTCGCGCTGATAGGCGTCCACCGAGCGCACCGGGCTGGACTTCAGCCGCTGCGCACCCCGCAGGAACTCGAACAACCGACGCGCCCGGTCCGCCAACGACGTATCCATCCCACCACCCAAGCTGCTGAAACCCGATCACTGTCCGTTCAGTGGTTCTCGCGCTGAGCCCGCTCGATCACCTCCTCGACGCGCAGCGGGCTGGCCGGGTGATGCGTCAGGCACAGCGGCGTCGTGACTTGCCGGAACCCGAACGCCTCGCTCGCCACATAGAACTGAGCACGCTCCAGCCGCGAGATATCGGCGACCGGACTGCCCTTCGCCCTGGCAAGGTCGTTGGCGGCCGCGATCTGTGCCGGGCTGTTAAGCCTTCCGAAGAACTGCGTCATGGCATTGCCGACGACCTGGTTGTGCAAGCCCTTCGGCGCTTGAGTGGCGAACAGCAGCCCGAGCCCGTACTTACGCGCTTGAGAAGCCAGCACGATCGTGCTGCGCGTACTAGCCGTGAGCGTCCCCGAAGCGGCGAGCATCTGTGCCTCGTCCATCACGAAGAGCGCGCCCAGCGGCTTGTCACCGGCCGGATTTCGCTTGATCCAAGCGAAAAGCTCCATCTGCAGCTGGTTGACGAAGTTCTGCCGCTGCTCCTCGGCGGGCAGCCCGATGAAGCTGATCACGGATACCCTGGCCCGCTTGCCCGCACGCGGACTGAGCAGAGTCCCGGGGTCGACGGGTTCTCCCCCGCCTGCCAGCAGCGGGTCGTTGACCATCGCGGCCTTGAGCGCCTCGGCCAGATCCCCGGCGACACGCCCGCTGTTGTTGAGCGTGCTCACGCCCTCCGGCAGATCCGAGAGCACCTCGATCAGCCCAGGCAGGCTCCGCGACCCGGTCCGCGCATGGTGGACGACCGCCTGCCGCAGCACCGCCAGCCCGATGTTGGTCTTGACCGTGGTCCCGGTCAGCCGCACCTGCGGAGCCAGCGTCGCCACCGCCACTTCGACAGCGGCGGCGAATTCATCCTCGTCGTCGAGGACGCCCGCGAAGTCCGGCAGCGGCTGGAAGGCCAGCGGCCTGCCGGAAGCACGCCCCGGCGTCCACACGACCACGTCCGTCTCCGCGAGGTACCGCTTGGCCAGCGTCGCGTCGTCGGGTCCCCAGGCCCCGGGTTCCTCCGGCCAGGCATCGCCGAGCCGCGCGAGGTCGTTGTTCGGGTCGAGCACGATCGTGGACACGCCCAGCAACGCGCACTCTTCGATGATCCGCCTGAGCAGGACCGTCTTCCCTGATCCCGAACCCGCGAACACCGCGGCGTGCTTACGCAGCGCGGCCAGTTCGACCCGCACCGGTTCCCCGCCCTTGACCGATGTGCCGAGCGTGATCTCGCCGTCGACGGAAGGCTCCAGCCGCGTCACCTCCTCGGTGACCGCGGCTACCTCTTCGGTAGCAGCACGCGGTGGGAGTTCGTCGGGCAGGACGGCCGACAGCAACGCCGACCGACCGGCATGGCGCCGCTCCACCAACCACTCGTGCAACCCTGCAGGCGCCTCGGCGAACATCTTGTCCAGAGCCCAGAACGTGCGAACATCCGACTCCGACAGCTTGAGACGCTGCCCGCCCGCAGCTTCGAAGGCCTTGAGTTCCGCCTGCGTCTTGTCGCCCTTCGACCACGGCGAATTGCGCAGCAAGATCAGGTGCCGGTTGTCAGCTCCCTGCCGCATTCCGGCGGCCGACCGAGCCTTGCGAAGCCGGTGCAGCACCGCGATCGGATGCGGCGGTGAGATCGCACGGAACGCCCAGTGCTCTTCGAGGTCCGACGCCTCGTCGATGGTGTGGGTGAGCCACGCGTGCAGTTCGTTCCGCTCGTTGCGAGTGGCCCAGGCCCACTCGAGATTGTCATCCCCGACCTCGGTGATCCAGCCACGCAACGCGGCAGACAGCAGACCAGGCATCACCTTGTCCTCGGTGCGCTGGTCGAGCAATGCCGCGACGTCCGCCGTCGACCGCAGCTCTTTGAACCGCACGTCCAACTCCGCGAAACGGTCCGGCCTCAGCTCCGGCCGTGGCGCGACGGGCCGGGGCGCCGCCTGATCGTCGAATGTGGTCAGCTCGCGGATCTGCCCGGTGCGGACGCACAGGTCGATATGCGCGCTGACGCGCTTCAGCAGCTCTCGCGGTGTCCACTCGTCCCAGTCCCCCTCGAACGCCTCCGGCGCCACGGGCCAAGTCGGGTGCGGCGGTACGAAGCCCATCTCCTTGTACGCGGCGCCAAGGCGCTTCGCGATCAGCTCGCGGCCGAGTCCGGCGTCCGTGACGCGGCCCAGCGTCAGGTGCTCGCGGAAGCGGTCGGGCACCGTGTCGGCCGCCTTCGACTTGATCTGGGTCCAGGTGTTGGGCAGGCAGGCGAGCACCGTCACCGTCCGGCGGGTCACCTCGCGCAACCGCATCAGGCCGTCCGCGATCTGCCCGACCAGCCGGTCGCTGTCGGAGATCGCCCCGGCTTCCTTCGTGCTCAAATCGGAACGGGCGATCAAGGTGTCAAGCTGGTCGACGGCGATGACCACCGGCCCGGTCAACGCCAGCAGCTTGCTGATGTCCCGCACCGTCGTCAGCGCGGGCTTGGGCTGCGGCCGGATCCCCCACTTCTGCCGGTCCCCCGACTTCGACTCCTCGAAACCGCCGAGGTAGTCATCTCCGATGTAGCTGGTCGTGGTGTCTTCGCTGCCGTAGAGCACCATCGCCCGCGCGGTGTCGGCGCACTCGACGGCGACCTGCCGATCGATCCCGCGCAGTCCATTGAGGAACTTGTCGAGGTCCTCTTTGGTCAGTCTTCGTCCATTCAGGATTCGGTCGGTGGCCCGCGCGTCGATCCCGGCTCGCAAGCAGATCCGGCGCAGGAAGCTCGTCAGCTGCGGCACCCCTGATTCGTCCACACGGGACAGACCACCGCGCATCGCCTCGGCGGTGTTCTCCCAGAACGCGTCACCGGCGGTGAGGTCGTCGAGGAAGAAGTACCCACGCGACCGATACGCCTGCCGCCGGACGAGACCGAGCAAGTGCGTCTTGCCGACCCCTTTCTTCCCTTGTAGTACAAGGCCGATCGGGCTCGGACCGTCACTCGCTGCGGCGTCCCTGATCCCCTTGTCGACTTCGGCGGCAACGTCGGCGTGCAAGCCGCCGACGTGATATGGCGAGTCACGCCAGACGTGGTCGGGAGTGTCGGCCCAGTCGAAACGCAGGTTCGACAGCGCGGTCGCCGGGTCCATCATGACGCCTCGATGGAGAGCAAGTGGTTGTCCTCACCGCCGATGCGGATCGCCGCCTGGTGGTCGGCCGCGGTAAGCGTCTTCCGGTTCGATTCCGGCACCAGATGCGCTTGCTTCGCCTTACTCAGCTCCTTGAGCACGGCATCGACGGCTTCGGCTGGCACGTTGCCGAGCTGCGAACGCAGTTCCGCCAAGCCGACCCAGTCACGGGGAGCACTGGCGAGCTTGCCATAGGCGGCCCGGATGCGGCTTTCGAGATCCTCGGCCGCCACCTGCTGATCAGGCGCGAAAATGTGGGCCAACCGCAGATTCTCCCGCCGCAGATAGCCTTCGAGCCCGCCGAGCAGGACATACATGGCACTCGCGAGCGTGCTGCGCACCGACGACGGCGCCGGTTCACCAGCCCGCATTTCGTCCTCGCACCAAGCCCAGCCACGCTCGGTCAGCTCGTGTGCGAAGAGGCGTCCGCGCTTCCAGCTGGCGACCAGGTTGAGGTCGTTCAGCTGCCTGCGCTCCTTACCGTCGAGCCGGAAGCCCACAATGGACTCCAGCTCCGGGTTCTCCACCTCGCGCGCGAGCACCATCAGCGTGAACATCGCCGCGGTCTGCTTCTGTCCCAATCGATCCGTCATCCGAGATCCTCTCCCGCCCGGGCCTGATCCCCGAGATTTCCTGTGAACTGGTGCCGGCTGCCGAGGTACCGCTCAACCCACTCGATCGCCTCCTGGGTGCCCGCGGGCACGCCGACGTGCTGGTTGCTCCCGTTTTCGCTGACCCGTTGCCGGATCGCCAACGCAAGATCGGCCCCGAGTTCCTGCGCTCGCAAGTCATCTCCGGCCCCGACAGCGGCGGTCAACGCCGTGACGAGCTCGTCCACGAGTTCCCACAACAGCGGACGCAGCCGGGCACCCGAGACCTGCCGCATGAGGGTGACGAGATCGACGTCGCCCGTGTCGACAAGTCCTGCGACACCGGTGAGCTGTTCCACCAGGCCCCTCGCCACTTCGGCAGGTCCACGCGAGGGTCCAAGCCGGAGGTAGCGCAGATTGCCCACATACCCCGGCAGCCGGTTGGGTTCGGTTTCCGCTGTGAGCACTGGGATGAGCCTGCGATCCTGGCCGAGTGTCCGGTGGAGGAACAGCTCGACCTCCGCCTGCTGCCACCGGCTCACTTCCTGGTCGACGATGAGGCAGAGGTGCCTCGCCCCGTCGTCGCTCCTGCCGAGCAGAGATCGGTCGCCCGACAAGGAAAGCTCGGCGTGGATCCCCTCCGCTTCCAGATAGCGCACCAGTTCGTTCGCGACCGGCAACGTGGGCCGTGGCGTGCTCACCCGGACCTCGCGGCTGAAGGTGCGGTTCTCGGTGCGGACTGCGGCGACATAGGCGTCACGGTTCTGGGCCAGCAGCTCCGTGCGGTCGAAGTGGTGCGCGATGACCGCGGCGACCGTTTCGAGTGCGTAGCTGATCTGGTCGGCCGTGGGGTTCGGCTCCGAGCGGACCGGGAGTTCCTCGCCAAAGGTCCAGTAGGAGACATAGGGCAACGTCAGGTGCCGGGACATCAGCTCCGGCGGGACATCGCGGTCGAGCCAGTTGCTGAACAAGCCCTTGGTCTTGTCGAGACAGATGCGGCGCCACTCCTCGGCGCGGGCATACTCGTCACGGGCGTCGAATCTGGACAGCACCGGCAAGATGGCCAGCCGGGGGCGGTCGTAGGGCATCCGGTCGCGGGCCACGTCCGCGCGCTCGGCGATGTCGACGGCGCCTTCCATGCTCTGCACATTGGCCGTGAACAGCACGACGAGCCGGTCAGGGAGATGGGCGGTGCAGATGCCGCCGATATCGGAGATGCCGGTCCGGCTGTCGAGCAGGATGAAGTCGTACTCGGCCGTCCACCGTTCGCGGCATTGTTCCAGGTAGTCGCCGAATCCTTGCTCGTACAGGCTTTCCCAGTCGATGGCCTGCACCCGGCCGGTGTAGGCGAAGTCATCGCGGCCCGCCGCGATCAGGTCGAGCTTGCCCATCCCGGTGAGCCGGGTCGTGTGGCGCGCGGGCCGGAGCCGGTCGGCGAGGAAGTCGTCGACGAGATCCAGCACGCCGCCGGTGGCGTCGGCGCTCATCATCGGCCGGAAGTAGTCGTGCAGGCCGGGTGCTTCCAGATCCCAGTCGACGCACAGCACCCGGTGACCCCAGCGCGCCAGCAGTACCGCGATGTTGGCCAGCGTGAAACTGCGGCCCACCCCACCCTTGTACGAGTAGAACGTGATGACGGTTCCCGGCATGGGTCAGAACCTCGGCAGCTTCGAGCCAGGGGGCTGATCGGGCATCGGTGTGCGCACCGGCCAGTCCGGCTGCCATTCCGGCACGCGCTGGATGATCTCCACCAGTTCCTCCACCATGTGCTGCACCTCTCGGTGGAAGTCGTGGTATTCGAGGCTCTGCTGATACTGGGGATAGGGCTGGTTCCACTTCTTCAGCGACCGCATGCGCCGTTCGCGCGCATACCCGGGGAAGTTGATCGAATCGCTGAAGATCACCGGATAGATGAGTTGCTCGTGGTCGGCGACCTTTTCCCGCTCGGCCATGGAATGCCATTCGGCGAGGCACCACTGATCAAGGAAATACTTCGGCGAGCAGACGGGGACCAGCACCCGCGCCCGCTGCAGCGCGTCACACACCTGCTGCGGCCATTTCCCGCCGACCCCGATGTTGTCGTCATAGAAGATCTTCGCCTGGTGCTCGACGTTGTCCTGCAGTAAATCCACGAGAAGCGGATAGAAGTGCGTGCGCACCCAGGCGGGCGCGTGCCCGCCGCCCGCACGCGGGTAGCTGATGAACACGTCGTACTCGTACACCCGCGTCATCGCTCCCTCGTCCCCCGGCCGCCGACAGCCCCCGATGTTAGGGCTACGGGGCGTAATCGAAACAGGTCCAAAAAATCGACAACTTCTGGACATTTACCGGCCAGCGCATACGCCGGGGCGGTCGACGGCGACTCTGACCGGGAAGGATGTCCGCGCGTGAAGATCACGATAAACGCGGGCGGGACAAAATCACGGGAAAAGACAGAAAGGTGACAAGCAGCCGACAAGTCCGGTTCCCGGCGGGGCGGCCGGGCCAGAATGCCTGTCACCGAGTTCCAGCGAGCAGGAAAAGGAGCGCCGATGTCCGGCCGCGACGCGCCAAGGGTTTTCGTGACGTACTCACATGATTCACCTGAACACGTGGAGAAAGTGCGGTTGTTCGCCCACTTCCTGCGCACTGCGATCGGCCTCGACGTGCGGCTGGACCAGTGGGATGACGACCGGCGGCGCGATTGGTCATTGTGGGCGATCGACCATCTGACCGAAGCGGACTATGTGCTGGTGATCGCCTCGCCCGAGTACAAGCGGCGTGCCGACGGCCTGGCTCCGCCCGACAAGGGACGCGGTGCGCAGTTCGAGGCCGCGATGATCCGGAACAACCTGACCAGGAACCTGGCCGAGGAGACCGAACGGTTCCTGCCGGTCGTGTTCCCCGGACGGTCGCTGGACGACATCCCGAGCTTCCTGAACCCGTACTCCACCACAAGGTTTCGCGTCAACGAGTTCACCAGGGAGGGCGTGGCGGGCCTGCTGGCCGCGATCACCGGGCGCCCGCAGTTCCCCATGCCGGAGCGTGGTAGGTGGCAGAACGAGGACCGGCCATCGGAAGTGTTGCTGGCCAACGGCTTGCCATGGGTTTCCGGCGGCGCTCATGTCCGGGTGGGTGCCGCGTCGATCAACGGGGTGCGCTACGAAGACAGCATCGTGTTCCGCCCGAAGAAGCCCGGCACGGATCCGCTGGGGTTCGTCGAGATCGAACTCGGTGTCGCGTATCGGCGGCTGACGGCGGTCGCCGGGGTACTCGACGATGCCGCCGAGCCGTTCCAGGTCGGACACTTCCGGATCTGTCTCGACAGTGTCCCCCGGCCGGAAATCACCGTCGCGCTGGGGAAACCGGCGCAAATCGATCTGGACGTCACCGGAGCACTGAAGCTGCGGCTCGAGATGTACCGGCCGAGCCCCTTCGGCGAGCGCGGTCCCACGGCGACCAGGCTGCCGGAACTGGCCTGGGGTGATCCGACGCTGCGCTAGAACTCGTCACGCTCGATCATCGTGCGCAGCTTCCGCAGCGCGCGATGTTGCGCGATGCGCACGTTGCCGGGGGTGGTGCCGAGCGCGGCCGCGGTTTCGGTGACGGTCAGGCCCGCCATCACGCGGGAGGTGAGAATCTCCTGCTGCATACGGGGCAGCGTGGCCATGAGCCTGCCGAGCCGGACACCGAGATCCGCTTGCAGCGCTTCGGTTTCCGGCTCGTTGGTGGTGAGCACGGTCTCCGGCAGGTCGGGCATCGGCTCCGACTTGTCACGCGACACCGCGCGGTAGGCGTCGACGACTTTGTTGGCCGCGATGGCGCGGGCGAGGTAGTAGAACGAGCCGCCGCGGTCTTCGTAGCCTGGCAGCATCTTGCACAGGGCGAGACAGGCCTCCTGGGCGACATCGTCCGCTGAAAGATAGGAGAAGTCGCGACGGCCCATGCGGCCGCGGCAGTAGCGCACCAGCGCGGGCTCGACGGCCTTCAGCAACGTCTGCAGTGCGCCGGGGTCGCCTGTCTTGGCCGCCAGCACGAGTGGGCCGAGTTCTTGCACTGGCGGTCGTCCGTCCGATCCGGACGGTGCGTTTTCGTCGGCGATTCCCATGTTCTGCTCCCGGGGTGATTCGGTTCGGATGCCCGATGGTCGGCCGGAGCACCCGGTAATGCCACGGTGCACGGGTTACTGTCCACGTTTTGTCCGGCACTTCCGTCATTGATCGCCAAAATCGGGACAGTTCCGGAAATCCCCGTACCACCGCATTCGCGAGCGCCGATCCTGTTACGGACAAGGACGAACCCCGATCGGAAGAGAGCGAACCCGATGACCGGACCAGCGCGCATCGTCGGCCGTCACCGCGAACTCTTGGCGATACACCAGGCATTGACCACCGCACCCGCGACACTGGTACTGCAAGGTCCGCCGGGAATCGGCAAAACGGTGCTGGCGGAGCAGTACGCTTTTCGTTTCCGCCACGCGTTCGCCGGCGTCATCCGGCTCGGCCCGTTCGGCCACCATCCCCCGGAGGAGTTCCTTTCCCAGTTCCATCTTTCACTCGCGAGAGCGATGACCGCCCGGCTGGGCTACGACGTCGCAGGCATCACGCTCACCAGGCTGCTCGGGCTGTGCGCCAAGGGTCTGCTGATGCTCGTCGACGACGTCCCCGCCGATCTTCCGCCCTCCGTGCTGAACCGGCTTTTCCCACCAGGAGGCCGAATCGCCACGCTCATCACCACCAGGGCGGGCCACGCGGAATGGGGAACCGCCACACTCGACCTGCCGGGATTGTCCGAGGACGAAGGCGGGAGCCTCCTGGGCGAGGCCGACGACCCCGCGGTACGACGCCTCGTGCGGCGCTGCGGCGGCCATCCGTTCACACTGCGGGCGATCGGCGCACTCGACGATGCCGTGCTGGACGACCAGCCGGACACCGCCACGGAAGCGATCCGCCCTCTGCTCGGCGGGCTCAGTCCGCTTGCGCGACAACTTCTCCGGCTGAGTACCGTGCTCGCGCCGGTGCCGTTCCCTGTGGAGCTTGCCGTCAAAGCGCTCGCCACGACTGAGCTGGCCCAAGCCGTTCACGAACTCACCGCGCTCGACCTTGTGTCGCAAGTGGACGGTGGGGTGCTGGTGCAGGCCTTGGTACGCACGGTGGCGGGCGCGCTCTTCGAACCCGGTGAGCTCCGCGAGCGCGCGGCCGAGGCCGTGCTCAGCATGCCGCCGGACCATGACTTTCTGCTCCAGCACGCCCGCGCCGTCGCCGAACACGCTCCGGACCACCGGGCCCGGCTCCTACGCCCGGTCGCGGCCGCCTACGAGCGGCTCGGTGACTGGTACGCCGCCGGTGAGACCCACGCGCTGATCCTGTCCACCGGCGACGCGGTCGCCGCGGATCTCACGGCCGCGGCACGCGCCGAGATCGGGTGCGGGCTCTACGCGGAGGCGGTCGGCCACGCCCGCGCGGCGTTGGAGCTGGCCGGTGAGCAGGACAGGAACCCGGCCGCGCTGATCGCGGCGCAGGCCCTCGACTGCCAAGGCGACTACGCCGCCGCCGACCGGATCTTCTGGCACGAGCACGGCGACCGGCTCCCACCGGATGAGCCGGACCGGCTGAGATTCGTGGTCGCCCTCGCCCATGCCCGACGCCTGCGGGGCAGGCCGGCGGAAGCCGCGGCCCTGTTTGAAGGTGCCCTGCCGGTACCGCCTGCCGACGACGACCTGACCCTGTCCGCCAAGCTCGAACACGCGATCAGCCTGCTCGATGCCGGCCGGCCGGAACGAGCGAGAAAGGTAGCGGCCGAGGTAATCGAGGCCTACCAGGCGCAAGGCCGCGACCAGCATTCCCAGTGCGTCGAAGCCGAACTGGTGCTGGCCGAAGTGACGTTCACCCTCGACTCGCGAACGGTTCAAGATCTGCGCGCGCTGGAAGCCTCCTACGAACAGCACCATGGCCTCGACGCCCCGCTGACGCTCACCGCCAGGGTCATGGCCGACCGCGCGCTGCTGACAGACGGCGATCCCGGCCACGCCCTGCGTGTGCTGACCGTGACCGAACAGGCAGTGCTTCGCGTACTCGGCTACGGGCACCGCCTGCATCACCGGGTCGTGCACGGAATGGCGGCCGCACACGGACAGCTGCGCGAATTCGGCCAGCAGGCTGATCTGCTCGAGACGATCCTCGAACCTCGGATCAGCATGCTGGGGCGCGACCATCCCGAGACGGCGGCGACGCGGCGCGAACTCGCCGCGGCGCTCTCGCTGAGCGGGCGGCCAGGTCAGCTCACGCCGGCGGGCTCCCAGCGCACCCCGTAGGCGAAGCCGGGCGCGAGTCCCCGGAACTGGACGTGCACCTCGCCGGAGCCGTCCGGGGTCAGCGCCTCGCCACCGGCCGCCGGATCGCGGGCGTCGTCCTGGAACACATTCTCCAATTTGACGATCGTGCCCGGCAGGGATGGAGGGAACTTGACATGCAAGTCGAATAAATCGACCCGGTGCCGGGGGACGCAGACGTAGTGCGGATGCCGGAAGACGGCCCGGAAGCGCAAGGCGATGTCATGACGCGCGTCACGGCGAAGCGGTTTCGGCAGGTGCAGCATCAGGCCGAACCGCTCGCTCGATTCCATCACCGTTTCCGCGAGCGTGCCACCATAGAAAACATCCACCTGGAGATCATTTTCCCCGACCGTTTCGCGTCGTTTCCGCGCGTTGGTGAGGGTCAGCGCAAGATCCAATTCCGCGATGTCATCGGCGTCGGCGACGACCCGGCGGAACTCGAACGCCTCCGGCACCCGTTGATCCAGAGCGAGCGCCACGCGTAGCTCCTCGGTGTGCCAGCTGCGGCTCGGATACGCGGGCTCCAGCAGCCCCGCCTGGACGGAAACGGCGAGCTCCGCGATGCGTTCGATGCCTTCGTCGATACGACGGCGCGCCGTCCGTTCATCGCGATCCAACGCCCTCGCGACCCAGCTGACCCTGGCTTGCAGGAACGGATGTTTGGCCTGGTCATGCAGGCCGAACGCGGCGAGCGCCGCCGTGCGCAAATCCTCCGGCAGCGACGCGGACAAGGTGACCAGTGACTCGCTGAGCTTGCGCCTGATCTCGGCGACATCGTCGGCGTCGGCGATGCCGAACGCCGCGCGCATCGCGGGGCCGACACGTGGCCCCAGTGCGACGACGGAAATCCCCCTGCCCTTGCGCAGCAGTTTCAATTCGCCGACCAGGTCTGTCGCGCTCACGTTCACCAGTCCTCCCAAGCGGGTTAAACGCACGATCGCCAATACTCGTCACTCCGGTCGCCGGTTGTCCACTCGATCACGGCGGATGGCCGGGATCGTTATTTTGCCTCTTTCTTTCCTGCCGCTGTTGGAAACGGGAAACTCCTTGTCGCCCCGCTTCCGCCGAACGCATTCTTGGTGGGCCGCACCGAATCCGCGGCGAAAACCACCGGAATCCACGGACTTCCCGTGTTCTCGAGTGCTGCCCTGAAGCTGCCATCGGAGGCGACGGAATGAAGGTCATGTGTTCGTTTTCCCTGCTGCTGAGGCTTGCTTTCTGGCTGTCGCTGTTCGCACTGACGACCGGCGTGGTGCTCGGCACCACCCACGACACCGCACCCGCGAAACCGGCCGATCCCGTGGCTCCCGTTCACCGAAAGGAGGTGCGCTGATCATGCAGACCCACTACATCGGCCTGATCCTGGCCCTGCTGACCCTCGTCCTCGGCTGAGGCGGGCGGTGCCACACGAACGCGCGCGGCAGCCGGCCGGGTCCGCGGGCCCGGCCGGTCCGCGCAGCCGTCGAAGGCACTGCCGGGCCGTCGCCGCCGCGGCCATACTGGTCGTCCGACGAGGGTGGGTGCTGATGAGCGAACGAGCGACCTTCGGCGCCGAACTGCGGCGCCTGCGCCGGGCGGCGGGTATTTCGCTGACCGAGCTCGCCGCACGCACGCACTACAGCAAGGGGTATCTCAGCAAGGTCGAGACCGGCCTCGCCTTGCCGAACGCGGCGTTCGCCGAGTCGTGCGAAGAGCAACTCCAGCTCACCGGGGTGCTGACCGCGCTGCTGCCCCGCGAACCCGCCAGACGACGTACCCGTCCCGACGCCCGGCCGTCAGGACTGCCGCCCACCACCGCTGTTTTCACCGGCCGCGCCGACGAATTCCAGGCTGTCCGTGCCGCGCTGGAGACCGACGGCGGCGTCTGCGTCATCTCCGGCATGGGCGGCATCGGGAAGACCGAGCTCGCCAAGCGCTGCGCGCACCGCCTCGAAGCCGGGTTCGCCGACGGTTGTGTGTTCCTCGACCTGCGTGGCTACAGTCCCGGCGAAGCGGCGGACTCGCCGGCTGTGCACGACCGGCTGCTGCGCAGGCTCGGCGTTCCCGCGGCACAGATCCCCGCTGATCCACACGATCGGGCGATGGTCTACCAATCCCGGCTTCGTGGCCGAAGCCTGTTGCTGGTGTTCGACAATGTCTCCAGCGCCGCCCAGGTGCGGCCGCTGCTGCCCGCCGAGCCGAAATGCCGGGTGCTGATCACCAGCCGGTCGAGGCTGAGTTCGCTGGACGACACCCGGCACATCACGCTCGACGTGCTGAGCCCGTCCGAGGCCGCCGATCTGTTCGTCTCGATCACCGGCACAGCGCCGGACGAGGTGGTCACCCGCGTGGTCGAACGGTGCGCCGGGCTGCCGCTCGC
Organism: Amycolatopsis sp. NPDC059657; assembly: GCF_042734395.1. Taxonomy (NCBI): domain Bacteria; kingdom Bacillati; phylum Actinomycetota; class Actinomycetes; order Pseudonocardiales; family Pseudonocardiaceae; genus Amycolatopsis; species Amycolatopsis sp. NPDC059657. The sequence continues at coordinate 17,467 of NZ_JBHWEB010000051.1, forward strand.
GATCCGGATCGCGGCGGCACGGCTGCGTGCCCATCCCACCTGGACGGTCCAGGATCTCGACCGCAGGTTCGCCGCCGAAGCCGAACGCCTCGGCGAACTCGACGACGGCGAGCACTCGCTGCTCGCCGCGTTCCGGTTGTCCTTGCGACAGCTCACCCCGGCGGAGGCGAGACTGTTCGGCCTGCTCGCGCTGCATCCCGGCGAGGATCTGCATCTCCATGCGGCGACCGCGCTCGGCGGCCTCCCACCACGGGAGACCGATCGGCTGCTCAACCGGCTCCACGATGCCTACCTGCTCACCCAGCCGGCCCCGGACCGCTACGGCTTCCACGATCTGCTGAAGTTGTTCGCCGCCGACGTCGTCACCGAGCGAGAGGGCGCTTTCCGGCGGCTGCTGGACTTCACGGTGCAGGTGGCCGCGCACGGCGATCACCTGCTCACGTCGCGCCGGTTCGTGCGCAAGCGGGTCTTCGGCGAGCATCCACCCGAGCCGATACCGCTGGCGGACGACGAAAGCGCGCTCTCCTGGTTCCGGGCCGAATGGCGTGGCCTGGTGTCACTGTGCCGGGTGTCGGGTGAGCGCGGCGAACACGAACGCTGCTGGCAGCTCGCCCACTTCCTGCGGGGCTTCTTCTTCATGGCCAAACTCTGGGATCCCTGGATCGCGACGCATCGGTGGGCCCGCTCGTCCGCCCAGGCGCTCGGCGACCGCTGGGTGTTCGCGACCACGACCGCGAACCTCGGCGTCGCGTTCGTCGACAGCGGCGACCTCGAAGCGGCCGTCGCCTGCTACGACGACGCGCTCGCGGTCTATCGCGAGCTGGACGACGAGCACGGCGAAAACATGACGCTCGCCCATCGCGCCTGGGCCGACCATTACCGCGGCAAGCACACCGACGCGCTTCGTGACTTCCAGCAAGCGCAAGCTTTCTACACACGGACGGGTAATCGTCGCAACGCCGCGATCACCGATCGCGGCATCGCGCTCGTGCTCATCCCGCTCGGACGGGCGGCCGAAGCCGCCGCGTTGGCCGCCGAGACGCTCACCGTTTTCGACGAGCTCGGGCTGGACCTCGACGCCGCGATGGCACTCAACTGCCTGGGCTGGGCCTGGTTTCACACCGGGCACCACGACCGCGCGACCGTGGCCTATCACGACGCCGCCGACCGCGCGCAGGCCTGCGGAAGCAGCTACGAGACGGCGCGCGCCTACACGGGCATCGGCAATATCGCGGCGGCGCGAGGCGAGCACGGCCTCGCGGCCGACTTCTGGGAACGCGCGGACGACGTCCACCCCGACCTGAACCCATTCATGATCGGCGAGGCCCGCATCCGGTGGTCGTGAGTGTTTTGGCCGGTTAGAACCGGCCGTACCACTCACGACCCCAGACCACCAGCGTGCACCACGGGCAAGCTCGCGTACGCCGGGGGCAGGCATGCGGGGGCGGGTCCTTACTCCTCTCGCACGCCGGCTTGCTCTTCCTGTATGCGAGATTGCGTTTCGTGTACGCGAGATTGCCGCTCCTGCACGGATCCTGGCCGTCCCGGTACGGCCGGGGGTGCCCGGCTCGCGAGTGGAAGAAATTCTGCATCTAACGCAGCAAAGCTTCCACTCGCTCGAGCCGGTGCGAAAGCTAGCTTTGCTAGGCGGAGGTCGTGAGCGTTGCGGCCGGTTAGAACCGGCCAAAACACTCACGACCACTTACCAGGCGTTGGCGAGGAGCTTGCGCGTCTCGGCCAGTAGCTGGGGCAGGACCTTCGTGTGGCCGATGATCGGCATGAAGTTGGCGTCGCCGCCCCAGCGCGGGACCACGTGCTGGTGCAGGTGCGCCGCGATGCCCGCGCCCGCGATGACGCCCTGGTTCATGCCGATGTTGAAGCCGTGCGCCGAGGAGACCTCGCGGACCACGGCCATCGCGCGCTGGGTGAACTCGGCCAGCTCGACCGTCTCCTCCGGCGTGAGGTCCGTGTAGTCCGCGACGTGGCGGTACGGGACCACCATCAGGTGACCGGGGTTGTACGGGTACAGGTTCAGCAGCGCGTAGACCCACTCGCCGCGGGCGAGTACCAGGGTGTCCTCGTCGGACTGGCCTGGCGCGTTGCAGAACGGGCAGCCCTGGTCGGGCTTCGCACCCTGCACGTAGGCGAGGCGATGCGGGGTCCACAGACGCTGCAACGCGTCCGGGACCCCGGCGCCGTCCTGCGGAACGGGCTCGGTCACTTAATGACCGCTTCCAGCGCCTCCACGTTCGGCGAAGTGTTCTCCCGGCGCGCGACCCAGCCCGCGATCGCCTCGACGGCGGTGTCGACAGGGACGCCGTTGATCTGGCCGCCGTCGCGGAAGCGGAACGAGACCGCGCCCGCCTCGACGTCCTTCGCGCCCGCCAGCAGCATGAAGGGGACCTTCTGCGTGGTGTGGGTGCGGATCTTCTTCTGCATGCGGTCGTCGCTGGCGTCGACGTTGACGCGGATGCCCTTGGCGCGCAACGCCTTCTCGACGCCGCGGAGGTGGTCGACCTGGTCCTCGGTGATCGGGATGCCGACGACCTGGACCGGCGAGAGCCAGGCGGGGAACGCGCCGGCGTAGTGCTCGGTCAGCACGCCGAAGAACCGCTCGATCGAGCCGAACAGCGCGCGGTGGATCATCACCGGGCGCTGGCGGCTGCCGTCGCCGGCGGTGTACTCGAGCTCGAAGCGCTCCGGCAGGTTGAAGTCCAGCTGGATGGTCGACATCTGCCAGGTGCGGCCGAGCGCGTCCTTGGCCTGCACGGAGATCTTCGGGCCGTAGAACGCGGCGCCACCGGGGTCGGGCACGAGCTCCAGCCCGGAGTCGAGCGCGGCCTGGCGCAGCACCTCGGTCGCGTTCTCCCATACCTCGTCCGAGCCGACGTACTTCTCGGGGTTCTTGGTCGACAGCTCGAGGTAGAAGTCGTCGAGACCGTAGTCGCGCAACAGGTTCAGCACGAAGTCCAAAAGGGACTTGAGCTCACCGGGCACCTGCTCCGGGGTGCAGAAGATGTGCGCGTCGTCCTGCGTCATGCCGCGCACACGGGTGAGGCCGTGCACGACGCCGGACTTCTCGTAGCGGTACACCGAGCCGAACTCGAACATCCGCAGCGGCAGCTCACGGTAGGAGCGCCCGCGCGAGCGGAAGATCAGGTCGTGGAACGGGCAGTTCATCGGCTTGAGGTAGTAGTCCTGGCCGGGCTTGCGGACCGTGCCGTCCTCGTTGTACTCGGCGTCGAGGTGCATCGCCGGGTACATGCCGTCGCGGTACCAGTCGAGGTGGCCCGAGACCTCGAACAGGTTGCCCTTGGTGATGTGCGGCGAGTTGACGAAGTCATACCCGGCTTCGACGTGACGCTGGCGCGAGTAGTTCTCCATCTCCTGCCGGATGATCCCGCCCTTGGGGTGGAACACGGCCAGCCCCGAGCCGATCTCGTCGGGGAAGGAGAACAGGTCCAGCTCGACACCGAGCTTGCGGTGGTCGCGGCGCTCGGCCTCGGCCAGCCGCTCCAGGTAGACGTCCTGTGCCTCGGTCGACTCCCACGCGGTGCCGTAGATGCGCTGCAGCTGCGGGTTCTTGTCGTTGCCACGCCAGTAGGCGGCGGCGACACGGGTCAGCTTGAACGCCGGGATGAACTTGGTGGTCGGGACGTGCGGGCCACGGCAGAGGTCACTCCACACGCGCTCCTTGGTGCGCGGGTCGAGGTTGTCGTAGATCGACAGCTCGCCGCCGCCGACCTCCATCACCTCCGAAGTGTCCACATCGGACTTGATGTCGACCAGCTCGAGCTTGAACGGCTCGTCGGCCAGTTCCTTCTTGGCCTCGTCGACCGAGTCGAAGACGCGGCGGGAGAACTGCTGCGCGCCCTTGACGATCTGCTTCATGCGCTTTTCCAGCGCCTGCAGGTCTTCCGGGGTGAACGGGGTGTCGACCGCGAAGTCGTAGTAGAAGCCGTCCTTGACGGGCGGCCCGATGCCCAGCTTCGCCTGCGGGAACTGCTGCTGCACGGCCTGCGCGAGCACGTGCGCCGCCGAGTGGCGGATGACGCTGCGGCCGTCCTCGGTGTTCGCGGCGACGGGCTCGACCTCGGCGTCGGCCTCCGGGGCCCAGGCCAGGTCGCGGAGGTTGCCCTCGGCGTCACGCACGACGACGATCGTGTCCGGCCCCTTGGTCGGCAATCCGGCTTCCCGGACCGCGGCGCCCGCCGTAGTGCCCGCCGGTACCACCACGCGCGAGGCGGTTACGGCTGCTACTGACGACGGCTGGGACACGATGGACTCCTCATGGTGGTCAAAACGTTGACCACCAGATGCTAGTCGCCGCGCCCCGGCCGCTTCACCCGGATTAGGTCGTGAGTGTTGCCCCCCGGTTTTAAACAAGGGGAACAACACCCATACACAAAGGCTGTTTGAGGCCCGGGTTTATTGGGGGCGCGGGG
>NZ_JBHWEB010000051.1:21921-62031 GCF_042734395.1 Amycolatopsis sp. NPDC059657
GCCCCGCCCGCTTCACCCGTATTTGGTCGTGAGTTTTCCCGACGGTTAGAACCGTCGGGAACACTCACGAGTCCTCAGAGCGTTTCGACGACCTGGTTGAAGGCGAGCCGCGGGAGGCGGTCGAACCAGGGGTTCTCGCCCGGCTTACCGATGTTGATCACGACGAGGGACTTCCACGGCTTGTCCGCGAAGAACTCCTTGTCGATGCCCGCGTTGTCGAACCCGGTCATCGGGCCCGCGGCGAGGCCGGCGGCGCGGACGCCGATGATGAAGTAGCCGACCTGGAGCAGCGAGTTCAGCTTGGCGGTCTCTTCACGGGCGGCGTCGTCCGGGGTGAACATGTCCTTCGCGCCGGGGAAGTGCGGGAACAGCTCCGGCAGGTTCTCGTGGAAGTCGGTGTCCGCGGCGAGCACGACCGTCAGCGGCGCGGTCTCGGTCTTGCCGCGGTTGCCCTCGGCCATATGCGGCAGGAGACGCTGGCGGGCTTCGTCGGTGCGGAGGACCAGCGCGCGCAGCGGCTGGGTGTTCATCGAGGTCGGGGCCCACTTCACCAGGTCATAGATGGCCTGGATCTGATCGTCGGTCACCGGCTCGTCGCTGAAGGTGTTCGCGGTGCGGGCTTCGCGGAACAGCAGGTCCTGGACGTCGCTGGGCACGTTCAGGGTTTCGGTGAAAGCAGTCATGCTCGCTCACAACGTAGTTGAGCGTTTAACTATTTCCGGTGTGGGCGGGGTCACAGCCAGCGAGTACAGGCGCAGGCACGAATAAAGCTGCCCGAACGCCATCAACCAGGGAACCAGTGCCAGCGGGAAGTCCAAGGTCAGCGCCACCGCCGCCAGCGCGAGCCCGGCGACCGAGTCGACGACCCGCACCAGGAACACCGCACGCGACCGCTTCCGGGCGACCACCGCGGTGACGAACGGCAGCCCCGCCGCCCACGTCGCGAGGTAGACGACCCAGCCGAGCAGCAGCCAGCGATCCACCTCCGCACCGGTCATCAGCCGTCCGAGCGGCCCGGCGGCCAGCGTCAGCACGACTCCCCCGCCCAGCGTCACGCCGGTGAGCAGCAGCGACGCCCGCCGCGTCCCCTGAACCCGGCCGGACGCGTACCCGGCGAGCAGGAAGCTGCCCGCGCCGTTGATGATCACCTGAAGTGGTGCCACCACCAGCCGCGCGGCTTCGAGCAGACCCACGGCCGCGAGCGAGATCAGCTGCGCGACCAGCACCCTGGCCAGCAGCAACGCCGTCGGCCGCAACGCCGCCTGCGCCGCACGCCAGCCCGCGAACGACGCCACCTCAGCCATTCCCGCCCAGCCTGGCCGCAGTGCGCGCAGTTCGGACCGCGGCAGCTGGGCGAGCCCGACGACCACGGCAGTGCAGGCGCCGACGCCCATGGCCGCGAACAGCATCGGCATCGTGACCTCACGGGCGCGCAGGAACCACGCGCCGAGCGCCACCAGCGTTCCCAGCAGATAGGAGACGTCGTTCCAGACGAGCTTCCAGAACTCCATCCGCGCGATCAGCAGCCGCCGGAGTGTCTCCTCGGCCAGCCACAGTACGACCATCCCGGCGAAGACCAGCCCGGTACCGAGGTCGCGCAGCGCCAGCGCGAAGACGACCCCTGCCGTGCCGCACAGCCCGAACGACAGGAGCGCGCTGCTCACCATCGACGCGCGGAGCCGCAGGTCGAACCGGTCCAGCACCGCGAGGCTGTCCCCCACGTACCCCGCGTGCAACGCCGTCGCGCTCACCAGCAGCGCCAGGAAGACCGCGAACACGCCGTACTCGGCGAGCCCGAGTTCCCGAGCCGCGAGCACCTGCAGCAATAGGCTCGTCCCGGCCGTGACGCCCTGCGAGACAACCGGCGCTAGAGCACGCACTAGTGCCGGACGATCCGCTTCGGCGCGTCCCGCCGGGCTTTGGCGAAGGTGAAGAGGTACCCGGTGATCGCCCCGCCGAGCAGCCCGATCTGCTCACGCAGCCGGTGCACCGCCCGCGTCTCGCGATCACGCCTGACCACCACCACTACGCCATCCGACTCGCGGATCAGCGGCGTGACCTCCGGCGCGATCGCGGGTGACGCGCAGTCGATCAGCACCAGGTCGTAGGCCGAGCGCATGGCCGCGACCGCCTTCTGCAGCAGGCTCGACCGGAAGTGGTCCAGAGTGGACTCCTGGTACTGGCCCGCCGGGATCGCCCACAGGAAGACGCGGTCACCCAGGTCGACCACCCGAGTGCAGTCGTCGGTGCGCATCGCGCCGACCGCGATCGAGGTCAGCCCGTGCGGGTCGTAGCGCAGTGCCAGCGCGTCGGACAGCCCGTGCGTGCGTACCGCGGCGTCGACGACCAGCACCCGCGCGCCGCTCAGCGCCGCGGCGGTCGCCATCTGCAGGGTGGAGGTGGTGCCGCCGTCGCCCGGCGCGCTCGAGGTGACCACCACGACCCCGCGGTCGACCGCGGTGCGCAGGCCGGACGCGGCGAACTGGTACGGCCACAGCGGCGGGCTGCCGACCTCCTTGAGCGCGGCGACCTCGGCCTCGGACAACGTCTCGATCTCGGCCAGCACCGGCTCGCCGGTCGCCGCGGCCAGCTCGTCCGCCGCCGAAACCCGGCGGTCGCGGTCGGCGCGGGCCCATGCGACGACCGCCGCGAGGAGCACGCCCAGCGCGACGCCGATCCCGAGGTCGCGCACCACGGCGCCGAGCAGGCCCGAGCCGTCGGCCACCGCCTTGTCCACAAAGGACACGCCGTCGCCGAACTGCTCGGCGGCCACCCGGACCGCGGTGGCCTGCTTGTCCAGGTCGCTGATCGTCTGACCGGCGGCCGAGTTGTTCGGGCCGCCCGCGTCCGGCGTGCTCGCCTCGACGACGTCCTTGCGCCGCGCGGCGAGCGTGTCGAGTATCTTCTGCGCCGACGCCTGCACGTCCGCTTTGGACTCGGACTGGTACGCCTTGGTCAGCGCGTCCGCGATCCGCACCGAGTTCCCGGAGTCGCCCGCGGCGACCGTGATGTCGATCGAGTCGCCGTTCGAGGACGCCTTCGCGGTGATCTGCCTGCGCAAGGTCTCCACCGAGACCGAGTTGGCCACGTTCGAGCTGGTGACCATGAGCACCCGGTCGGACACCACGAAGAGCGCGCGCTGGTTCACATACCGGACGAAGGCCGACTCGCTGCTCGCGTCGACGCCGACGACGCCCGCCTTGTCCGGCGCCTTGAGCACGATGCGGGTCTGCGCGCTGCCGCTTTCGCGGACGAACAGCGCGACCAGGACGCTCAGCAGCGCCACGACGCCGATGATCCCCAGTGAACTCCAGCGGTACCGGTGCAGTGAGTCGAGAATCTTCGGCGACGGCTGGTCGTCCATGCGGGCGTTGTCCGATCTGCGAACGGGGTGAGCGAATCGAAATATAGCAGTGCGCCCGAAACTGCTAGCGTTGCCGATCGTGAATGCCCCCGCGAAGAACGGTTATCGAGCCGCTCTGGAACGGCTGCCCGCCGCGCAGAAGACCGCCAAAGGCGCACCGGCCTACTCCCGTTTCGTCAACCGCCGCCTGGGTGGACATCTCGCGGCCGCCGCGTATCAACTCGGGATGACGCCTAATCAGGTGACCGGGGTCAGCGCGGTGTTCACGTTTTCCGGGATCGCGCTCATCGCGCTGGCCGAGCCCACCCCGCTGATCGGCCTCGCGGTCTGCCTCGCGCTGGTCATCGGGTACGCGCTCGACGCGGCGGACGGCCAGCTCGCGCGGCTGCGTGGTGGCGGGAGCGTGGCCGGCGAATGGCTCGACCACGTCATCGACGCAGGCAAGATCGCGGCACTGCATTTGTCCGTACTGGTCTGCGCTTACCGTTTCTTCGCGTTACCGGCGCCGGCATTGCTGGTGCCCATCGGCTTTTCCGTTGTCGCGACCGTCATGTTTTTCGCAATCATCCTGAACGACCAGTTGCGGCGGCGGCTCGGCGTCAAGCCGGACACCTCGGGTAAGCCGTCTGCCCTCCGTTCACTGCTGGTGATCCCGACGGACTACGGCTTGCTTTGCCTCACATTCGCGACTTTGGGCTTCCCGCGCGTGTTCTCGGTAATCTACGCTGCCCTTTTCGGAGCGAACCTGATCTTCCTGCTCGCCGCGCTGAGGAAGTGGTTTCACGACATGGAGGCACTCGAGAAGTGAGCGAGCACAGACCGGTCGTCGGCTACGCGCCCGGCGTCTACGACCTGTTCCACGTCGGGCACCTGAACATCCTCGCGCGCGCGGCCGCCGCCTGCGACCGGCTGATCGTCGGCGTGGTCACCGACGACGTCGTGCTCAAGGTCAAGGGTCAGCCGCCGGTCGTCCCGTTCGAGGAGCGGCTGGAGATCGTCCGTGCCATCCGGCACGTCGACGAGGCCGTGCCCGACCCGTACCGCGACAAGTTCGACTGCTGGGAAGCGCTGCGGTTCGACGTGTTGTTCAAAGGGGATGACTGGCGCGGTACCGAGCGCGGCCGCAAGCTTGAAGCCGACCTCGCCGGGGTGGGCGCGCGGGTCGAATATTTCCCGTACACGATCCAGACCTCCAGCACCGCCTTGCGGAAGCTGATCTCCGTGCCATCCTGAGCAGATGATCAAGCCGCGCTGGCTCGTAGCAGGCGCCGTCGTGCTGACCGGGGTCGTCACCTCGGTACTCGTGCTGATGCCGCGCGACCTCCCGGCGAACCGGCCGGGCGGCGGCGCGGCGACGCCTGCCGCGGTCGCGTTGCCCGCCACGGAGTACCCGGTGCCCGACGGCGCGCTCGTGGTCGCCCCCACCGGTGACGACGCTGCGGCGGGCACGGTCGACAAGCCACTGCGCACGGTCGCGGCGGCGGTGAAACGCGCGCCGTCCGGCGGCACCGTCGTGCTGCGCGCGGGCACGTACCGCGAAACGGTCGGCCAGGTGTCGAAGCGGCTTACGCTCCAGCCGTACCCGCGTGAGCAGGCTTGGCTCAAAGGCAGCGTCGAGGTGACCGGCTGGGCGAAGGCCGGCAAGGTCTGGCGCCACGGCGACTGGTCGCCTCAGCTGTGCCAGACCTGTTTCATCCCGGAGATCATCGACCCCGGGTACCCGCTCGCCGGTTCGCCGGACATGGCGTTCCTCGACGGCTCCCCGCTCAAGCAGGTGTCCAAATCCGACGATGTCGGTCCTGGGAAGTTCTTCGTCGACCGGCAGGCGCACGCGCTGGTCATCGGCGACGCGCCGGACGGACGGCTCGTCGAGGGCACCGTGTTCGACCGGCTGCTGCAGTTCGACTCCGCGAGCGCGGGCGGCAGCGTGTTCCGCGGGCTCGGCGTCGCGCAGTACGGGTCCAATCAGGACTACGGCAAGCGCGGCGCGATGGTCGTGGTGAACGCGCCGGACGTGACGATCGAGAACGCCACCTTCGCCTGGTCGGCGTCCAGCGGCGCGGCCGTTTTCCAGCCGGGCGGCACGGTTTCCCGAAGCTCCTTTGTGGACAACGGACTGGTCGGGCTGGTCGCGAACCGCGCCGACAACCTGCGGCTGACGGAAAACAGCTTCACTGCCAACAACCAGGAGCATTTCGCGCTGACCGGTGAGGCGATCGGCGCGGCGGGCGCGAAGATCACGCGCACACAAAAGCCTTATGTGGCCGACAACAAGTTCGTCGACAACATCGGCAGCGGCTGGTGGTGCGACCTCGGCTGCACCGACGCGACGGTCATCCGCAATCTCGCGCAGGGCAACGCGGGCAACGGTTTGTACTACGAAGTCTCGTCACGCGCGCTGATCGCGTCGAACATCTTGGTGGGCAACGGCACCCGAGGACTCAAGATCTCGAGCGCCGACCACGTGCGCGTCTTCCACAACACCTTCACCGGGAACCAGGTCGCGCTCGGCATCTACAACGACAAGCGCGACCCGGACCCGTTCAGCTCCGAACACGGGCTCAGCTGGCTGACCGCCGACACCGTGCTGGTCAACAATCTCTACGCGCACGGTGAACCGGTCATCGAATCGGCGGACTACAAGGACGGCCCCGCGAAGAACCCGCCGTTCGTGTCCGTGAGCGACGGCAACGCGTACCTCCGATCGGGTGACGGCTCACTGGTCGGCTGGTACCTCGGCGGTGGCCGCTCGGCGAGCTACAGCACGGCGCGGGAACTGTTCAGCGCTACCGGGCGTGACGAACACAGCCTCGACCGGATTGTCACTTCGTCACCGTTCCACGACCCCGACCACGGGGATTACTCCCTTCGGCCGGACGCGCCCGGCGTTCGGGCGGGCCGCCCACTACCCGGAGACATCGCCGCGGTGCTCGGCATCACAGCCACCGTTACCCCGAACGCGGGCATCCTGCCTCGCTGAGCGGGACGGATCAGATCGACGCCTGTGGTGACCCAATGACAACTCCGTCCGCGTCGACCGCCCGAATGTAGTAACTACCTCCCCCAGGAGCGTCACGGTCGAGGTAACTCATCTCGGGCAGCTCCCACGGCCGCGACGGCTGCGTCTCCTCGTAGATCGGCCCGGAAACGCCGACCCGGTACACGCGGTAAGTGAGGTCGGAGTTCTGCGCGTCCCAAGTGCCTGTCCAGGTGACCAGGACACTGCCCTCGTCGTCCTTCTCCAGCGACGGCGCGCGGAACGGCGTCTGCGGGCCCTTGTTGACCGCGCCGGGCACGCCACGGGCCGCGAAGCGCACGAGTCCCTGCTGTGCCTTGCCGTTGACGGTCGTGAACTCGCCGCCGGCGACCACGTACCGGTCGGTCGAGTCGAGCGCCCAGGTGCCGTTCTTCCAGTAGCTGTCCGCCGGTCCGGCGTTCGTGTTCGGGAACCAGGGCAGCATCTCCGGGATCGGGTCGCCCGCGTGCACGGTGTTCACGTCGGCCGCCGCCTCGCCGGTCGCCGCCGCGGTCTCCGCGACGAGCCGGTAGTAGTCGATCGGGCCGTTCTCGGGAGCCGCGTTGATGGCCGAGCAGTCATGCGTGTGCGAGGCGCTGTAGAGCACGCCCCGGCTCACCGTCACCGCCTGGGTGTCGCCGTAGCAGCCGTCGCTCCAGTTCAGGTTGCCGCTTTCGATGTCGACGGCCACCCGGCCCTCGTAGCGGACGTCCGGGCCGATCGAGTTGAAGCCGCCCGCGTACGCGGTGGTGCCGTCGGTGACGATGTCGGTGATCACGTCGTTCACGCCCAGCTTGTTGTTCCACGGAGCGTCGGCGCCGGTGTACGCGTCGACCGCGTTCCACCCGTGGTGGCTGACCCCGTTGACCTTGTCGAACTGCCCGCCGATCAGCACCCGCCCGAACTCCGGCGCCGGTGCCAGCGCGTAGACCTCGGCGTCGGCCGTCGGCGCCCAGTCGCGCATGGTCCCGTCGAAGGCGAACGCCGCGAGCTTGTCCCGGTTGACGCCGTTGACCTTCCTGAAGCCACCGCCCGCGTAGACCGTGTCCTGGGTGACCGCGATGCCGCGCACCCGGCCGGCGACAGCGGGCTTGAAGTCGAGCGCGAGCGCGCCGTCGTCGATGTCGAAGGCGGCGAGGCGCGAGCGCCACTGGCCGTTGATCTTGTCGAAGTCACCGCCGACGTAGATCCGGGTGTTGTCAGGCGACTTCTTGATGCGGAAGACCGTGTCACAGACATAGGTGTTGGTGCCGACGGTCTTGCAGAACGGGCCCGGGTTGGTGGCCGAGGTGTACTGCGTGCCGCTGACATCCGGCGCCCACGGCAGCAGCTTGCCGGTGCTCAGCGAGAACGCGAGCAGGTTGTGCCGGTCGACCTCGCCCGCCCCGCCAGGCCCGACGCCCGCCGGGCGTGCCTTCGAGAACCGGCCGCCCGCGAACACGGTGTCGCCGACGATGGCGACGGAGAACACGATCCCGTCCACCTGTGGCGCGGCCATGGCGCCCGCGGTGACCGGGGTGGGGAGGTCGGCGGCGGTGGCGGGAACCGCGGTGGCGAGCGCGGCACCGGTCAGGAGCGTGACCAGCGCACACGCCTGCTTCCGTATGCGGAACATGCGGATTTCCTTTTACTTCGGTGGGGGTTGGGGAGGTTCTAGCGGTTCAGCCGCAGCGCGAGCTGCTCATACTTTTCGGCGACGCTGTCCCACTCGTACCGGCCGAGCGAGGCGACCTGGTCACGGCCGCGGCTCGTCGTCGCGGCGGGGTCGGACTCGGCGGCGTCGCAGAGCGCGGCAAGTTCGCTCGGCCGGGTGAAGTAGCGGCCGTGCTCGCCGAGCACCTCCCGGTTGAAGGAAACGTCGAAGGCCGAGGTCGCGGCGCCCGCGCCCATCGCGCGCAGCAGCGAGGGGTTGGTGCCGCCGACCGAGTGACCGTGGATGTAGGTGAGCGCGTTGCCGTAGAGCTGGTCGAGCAGGTCCTGGTCCCAGACCGAGCCGAGCAGCCGGACGTTGCCACGTGCGGCGAGCGCCTTGATCTTGGCCGTGTACTTGTCGGCGTACGGTGCGGCGCCGACCACGATCAGCGGGCGCTCGGCGCCACTTTCGAGATAACCCTCGACGGCCAGGTCGACATGGTTTTCCGGCTCGAATCTGGCGACCACCAGGTGATAGCCGCGGCTCGTCACACCGAGCTCGGCCAGCCGTTCCGCACCAGGGTTGCCGAGAATCGGCGCACCATAAGGAATGTAGTCCGTCGGCACGTGAAAACGCCGGGAATAGTAGTCCTGAATCCCGACGGCGTCGGCGATGAGCGCGTCCGACCAGCGCACGGCGAGCGCTTCGGCGCCGCGGTAGTAGCGGCGGCCCCATGTCCCCCACTTGGCACGTTTCCACTCGAGACCGTCCACATGTGTGACCACCGGAATGCGCCGCGCCCGTAGTACCGGCAGCAAGGGCGCGTTCGCGGCGTTGAAGACAAAGGCGACGTCAGGCCGATGCCGCACAGCATGCACCACCGAAAGCGCGGTATGGCTCAGTGTTTCGAGGATTTTGTTCCGCAAAGCGGGCAAAGTGATCAAGCGCATGCCCTGGTACTCACCGAAGGACCCATCCGCTTCGCCCTCCGCCGGGGGACGGCGGCAATACACGGTGACCTCGTGACCGAGCTTGACCAGCCGATACCCGACTTCCTCGATGCACGTTTCAAAGCCGCCGTAACGCGCCGGAACACCGCGCGTGCCTATCATCGCAATGCGCATCCGTCACCGATCGGGTCAAGTTCACCGGAATCCGTCACCCGTTCAGCACAACGCCGACCTGGTGGTCTGGACTGGACCCGGTCGGCGTCACACGTATGAGTGCCAGCATAGTAATATCAGCGATCGCCTCCGGTGTTACACCGATCGCGGGATTCGTCTAGTCCAATCGGTCAATTCGAGGGAACCCCATGAGCTTCACCGGCGCGCGGGACCGCATTTCGGCGGCGGGCCGCACGGGGAATCCCGGGGCGATCTGGCCGGTCGCGTGCGTACTCGCGTTGGTCGTGGCCAGTGACTACAAATTCCGGCTTCGCGCCAACGACCAGGCGGTCACCGGGAACGCCGACCTGTTCGTGCTCGCCGAAATCGGAACTTACGGACTGGTCGCGGTCTTCCTTTTCGTCCGGTTCCGGCCGGACACCTGGGTGCGCCGCCCGGATGTGGTGACGTTCCTCTCTTATGCGTACGCGCTCATACTCGCGGGCTCGGCATTGTATTCGCCTTACCTGAAGCTCGCGCTGGTCAGGGGCGCCCAGGTGCTGGTCGTGCTGGCGTTGTCACGCGCACTGGCCCGGCACGCCACACCGGCGGCCATGCACCGCGTCGCGCACGGGTTCTTCGTCCTGATCGCGGGGTCGGTGCTGTTCGGCCTGCTGGTGCGCTTCCCTCAGGGCAAGCTGCAGGCAGGCCGGTTCACCTGGCTGTACGTGCACCCGGTCGAGGCAGGCGAGATGCTGGCGATCGCCGTGGTGCTGCTCGCCGGGTACGTGCTCGCGCACGGACTGGAGCGCACCGGGCCGCTTTGGCCGCTCCCGGTCTACCTGGTGCTGCTGGCGATCTGCGCGGGCGGCTTGGTCGCGACCAAGACCAGGGGCGCGGTGATCGGCGCGATCGTCGGCGTGCTCCTGGTGGTCTGGACCAGATGGCGCGGGCAGCGCAAGGTCGAAGCGGGCGTGGTGCTCGCGGTCGTGCTGATCACGGTCGCGCTGAGCAGTTCGTCGGCCATCGAGTCGTTCTTCGCGCGTGGCGAGACGCTGGCGAAACTGTCCACCTTGAACTCACGGACCGACCTCTGGGGCTACGCGTTCGAACTGTTCCCCCAGCATCCCCTGTACGGCTTCGGGCTGACCGCGTCACGCGGGCTGTTCCTGGAGAGCATCGGGCTCGGCGGCGGGCACAACGCGCTGGTCAACCTGTTGATGGACACCGGGATACTCGGCGCGGCCTGCTGGCTGGCGTTGCTCGTCGCCGTGCTGCTGGCGGCGCGGCGGCTCAGCCTGCCGGTCGAGCGCATGCTGATCCTTTCGGTACTGCCCGCGATGATCGCGAACTCGGTCTTCACCGAGGGACTGGGCGCACCGGCCAACGTCGGCTGCACCTGGCTGTTCGTGCTCGCCGCCTGGGTCAACGTCGCGAGGCGCGCGTGAAAATCCTGATGGCGCACGCCTCTGCGGAGTTGTACGGATCGGACCGGGTGTTCGCCGAATCCGTGCAAGCGTTGCGCGACGCGGGCCACGACGTCGTCGTCACCCTGCCTCAGGACGGACCGCTCGCCTCGGCGCTCGGCGACGTCACCCTCTGCCCGGTTCCGGTGCTGCGCAAGGCGGCGCTGCGGCCATCCGGGCTCATCGGCTTACTCCGGGAGACGGCAGCGAGCCTGCGCCCGATGGTCCGTCTGATCCGGACACACCGCCCGGACGTGGTGTACGTCAACACGGTCACCGTGCCGCTGTGGCTGCCGCTGGCGCGCTTGTCCGGCGCCAGGGTGCTCGCGCATGTCCACGAGGCCGAAGACGGTGTCGCGACGCCGATCCGGGCCGCGCTGGCCGCACCACTGCTCGCCGCGCACACCGTCGTGGTGAACAGCCTCGCGACCGGCGAGGTGCTCCACCGCTCGCTGCCCGCGCTGGCCGCGCGAACCCGCTTGATCTACAACGGGGTTCCCGGGTCACCCGTGACGCCTGTGCCGGGCGCGGGGCCGCGGATCGTGCTGGTCGGGCGGATCTCGCCGCGCAAGGGCACCGACGTCGCCGTGCGCGCGCTGGCGCTGCTCAAGCGGGACGGAATCGACGCGACGCTGGATCTGGTCGGGTCGATCTTCCCCGGCTACGAGTGGTTCGCCGAGGAGATCGACGCCTTGATCCAAGCCGGGAACCTGGCCGGTTCGGTGCGGCTGAGCGGTTTCCGCGACGACGTCTGGGACGCCTACGCCCACGCGGACGTCGCGATCGTGCCGTCGCGGGTCGAGCCGTTCGGCAACACCGCCGTCGAGGCCCAGCTCGCCGGGGTGCCGGTGATCGTCACGGACGCGCAGGGACTGCCGGAGACCGTCGATCATGGACGCCGCGGCGCGGTCGTCCCGGCCGGTGACGCCGAGGCGCTGGCGGCCGAGCTGCGCAAGGTCTTCGAAAACCTTGACGTGGCAAAGGAAAAAGCCCGGCTGGCCGCTTACGAGGCCACCGGGCTCTTCGCACCCCAGCGCTACCGCGCCGAGATCGTTTCCCTGCTCAGTACGCTCCCTCGCCGCCGACCACGGCGCGCACGGTCTTCCAGAGGATGACCATGTCCAACGCGAGTGACCAGTCCTCGACGTAACGCAGGTCGAGCCGGATGCTCTGGTCCCATGTGAGGTCGCTGCGGCCGCTGACCTGCCACAACCCGGTCAAGCCCGGCTTCACCAGCAGACGGCGGCGCGCGTCGGAGCCGTACTTCTTGGTCTCCTCCGGCAGCGGCGGGCGTGGCCCGACGAGTGACATCTTTCCGGAAAGGACGTTGAACAACTGGGGCAGCTCGTCGAGCGAGTACCGCCGCAGCATCGAGCCGACCTTGGTGATGCGGGGATCCTGGCGCATCTTGAACAGCGGCCCGGCGCCCTCGTTGTCCTTCTCCAGAGATTTCCGGACCTTGTCGGCGTCGGTGATCATCGTGCGGAACTTGAACATCGTGAACGAGGCACCGTCACGGCCGACCCTGCGCTGCTTGTAGATGACCGGGCCACGGTCGTTCAGCTTGATCGCCAGCGCGACCAGCAGCAGCAACGGGGACAGCACGGTCAGCAGCAACGCCGACGCGCACCGGTCGACGAACTCCTTCACGAGCCGCCTGCCGCCGGTGAACCGCGGCGCGGTGACCCGCAGCAGCGGCATGCCGAGCACGCTCGAGACGTTCAGGCGCGGGCCCGCGACCTCCATCAGCACCGGCGCGACCACCATCTCCGCCGACGTGCCCTCGAGATCCCAGGCGAGCTGCTGCAGCCGCTGCGGGGTCCAGTACTGGTCGGCGGTCACCGCGACCACGCGGTACCCGCCGCGGCGCACGTGCTCGGCCAGCTCGTCGAGCCTGCCGACCACCGGCACGCCGTCGACCTCACCGGTGTCGCGTTCCGAACCCGTTCCGCTGAACGTGCAAGCGGCCTCGACCCGCCAGCCCACATGGGGTTCGGTGCGCGTGCGGCCGATCAGGTCGGCCACCGTGTCCGGGGCGCCCGCGGCCATCACCGGCAGCAGGCAGCGGCCCTGCCTGCGCTGGCGGTGCAGCACCTGACGCAGCAGATACCGTTGCGGGAAGGTGATCAGCGCGATCACCGGCACCACGATGAACACCCACGGCTGCACGTCCAGCGCGCCGAACAGCAAGCCGCCCAACGCGACCAGCACCGCCGCGGTGACCAGTCCCCTGCCGAGCCTGCGGTACTCCTCGGCGCCCTCACCGAGCACCCGCGGGCTCCACGCGCGGCTGGCGGGCAGCGCGCAGAGCACGGCGGCGATGGTGCCGATCGCGTGCATGTTGTGCAGTTCCAGCTTGTCGATGATCGCCGCGCTGATCGCGATCACCACCACTGTCGCCAGTACGTCGGCCGCGATGACCCAGGCGCGATAGTGGGCTTCCCAAGCCGTCGAAGGTGTTTTCCGCGAGCCCGCCTCGCTGACCACCGCACGCGGGGTCCGCTTGGCAGGCCGGGGAATCTGGTGAAGGTCGATATGCGGAATCGCCTCACCCACTGGTGAAGATGACCGCACCGACTCTTCCATCGGACCTCCTGCGTCGTTCACTACCGGATACACGCCGCAAATCTCGAGTTAACCCCAAAACCAACTACAGAGAGTTATCAATCCCCGTACGCCGTCGGTCACCTAATGGGCGACACTCGCCAAGGTATCGGCGCCCCTCGCGACAGCGTTACAGGCGTCACAAAAGGGTTTCGGCATCCCAAGCAGCGAAATGATCACCGGGAAGATAACGAGAAGATGACGGCCAGTGATCAACCGCTCGAATTCAACAGCTACACAATGTAGTCGGAAAATCAATGACTCCGCCATCACCCGCCTGCCCCCGGCGGCTCACCCAGCGTCCACTACTCCAGTCAGGTGACAAACCCTCTTCATTCCACAATGGACACTGCGCTGAGTAGAGTTTCCACAGTGGACAAAGCGGGCGGGCAGGCGCCCGATCACGCCGGCCGGACTGTCCAACGAGCCATCGCACGGGTGGTGACGTTCACCACCGGAAGTTCCCGGTACGAATTTTCCGTCGCAGCCGCGAACGTCCAAAGTGCCCTGTGCGCGTGTCCTGCGTCACGTCCATCGACGCCCGGGCACACCTCTTGCGACATAAATTTCTCGCGCCGAGAGAATTTTGTTGACCTTCATGCAGTACGCCCGGATGCCACGGTGAGCCGCAACCGGCAGAGGAGTGAAAGGTGAGCACCTCACCACGAGCGTGGAATGCCCGTCACAGAGGCACTTCATCACGCCCTCGTCACCGGATCTGCAAGTTGCAGATCCGGCGGGCGCTGAAAAACCGGCCCCGGAAACACCAAAGCCCCCGGACTCGAGGAGTCCGGGGGCTTTGCTGCTGTGGGCGATACTGGGATCGAACCAGTGACCCCTTCGGTGTGAACGAAGTGCTCTCCCGCTGAGCTAATCGCCCGCTCGCGGTGTGAAACACACTCTAGCGGACGACTTTTGGACTCCGGCAAAGGGGTGGTTCAAAGCGTGCACGGACCGCGCTGCCCTGGCCACGGAGCGAACAACACAGTGCTAGCGAGGGTTGTGCGGTGCACCCATCCGGGCAGCGACGTTCGACATTCGTGCGACGGTGCTATCGCGGGCCGGATAAACCGAGCAAGATGTATCGAGGACGACCTCAGGGGTGCATGCGAAGGCCTGCGCGTCGAGGGTGATGATGGGGTGAGGACCGGCGCTACGCCCCCGTACGGGTGATCTAGACCAAACCCGCGAGCGGAACAGCGTTTCGGTACGTCTCTCCATTAGCACTCGGTCGACCGGGCCGGGAAGGGAGAAGAAGGGTAGGACGATGCGCAACGATCACGTGACGCTCCGCTCGACGGCGGTCTTCGACCTGCTGGCCCCGCGGACGCCCGCGGTTCCGGTGAAGGTGGAGCTGCGATACGACACCCGCGACCCATACGCCGTAGTCGCCGCCTTCCGCACCGGACGCGCCGGCTGGGTCGAATGGGTCTACGCCCGCGACCTCCTCGCCGACGGCCTCCTCGCCGACGCAGGCGACGGCGACGTCCGCATCCGCCCCTCGGTCGAAGACCCCGAGTCGGTGCTCATCGAACTCAACTCCCCCTCCGGGCACGCGATGTTCGAAGCCTCCGCCCAGGAGCTCGCCGACTTCCTCGACCGCACCTACGACGTCGTGCTCCCCGGCAACGAGCACCTCTGGGTCGACGTCGACGACGCGCTGACCCACCTCATTCCCAACGATTTGAGCTGATGACGCGCCTGCGACACCGAAAGGCCACCCCCCTGTCACAGGCGTTTCCGGGGTGGGATATTGTTTTCACACACCACGG
This sequence comes from Amycolatopsis sp. NPDC059657, assembly GCF_042734395.1. Classification (NCBI taxonomy): domain Bacteria; kingdom Bacillati; phylum Actinomycetota; class Actinomycetes; order Pseudonocardiales; family Pseudonocardiaceae; genus Amycolatopsis; species Amycolatopsis sp. NPDC059657. Next base: position 36,880 of record NZ_JBHWEB010000051.1, read on the forward strand.
CGACGGGCTTCCGGAACCGAGGTAGTGCGGATGTAGCGCAGCTGGTAGCGCATCACCTTGCCAAGGTGAGGGTCGCGGGTTCGAATCCCGTCATCCGCTCGGAAGGCCCTCTCGGGCCTTGCACGGTGGAGTGGCCGAGAGGCGAGGCAACGGCCTGCAAAGCCGTGTACACGGGTTCGAATCCCGTCTCCACCTCGCGCGATTAGCTCAGCGGGAGAGCGCTTCCCTGACACGGAAGAGGTCACTGGTTCAATCCCAGTATCGCGCACCATACGTTTTCGCAGGTCAAAGCCCTGTCCCTCCTCGTGAGGGATGGGGCTTTACTGTTGGAATGGCGATAATCCGGTGATGACTTTCGTCGCCGTTTGATACCAATTGCCGGGTCCCTCGATACCGGTCACTGTGAGGGTCCCCGCCGCGGCGCGATTGGATTACGCCGCCGTGTTGGGCACCGATCGTTCCCTTTCTGCGCAGCGTCCTACTGGAACGGCCGCGCGCGAACTGGTTTGATGTCCGGGTGCTCTGGTTCGACCACCGGGATCTGCGGCCGCACCCGAACGACGAGTGGTACACCTGGGGTCGGGATCGGGTCGGCGAAGTGCGCGATCTGGAGTACTCGCCGGAACGGGTGATCGGCACGGTCGAATCCTTCGTGGTCCGGTTGACCTGCCGGGATGGTCGCCTGGCCGGCGACTGTTCCTGCGGCTGGGAGCAGCTGCGGAATTTCTGCGAGCACTGCGTCGCGGTCGGGCTGGCGGCACTGGCGCGCGAACCAGCGGAAGAATCCTTGGCAGCGGAGCCCCTGGCGGAGGAGCCAGCGGACGTGCCTGCCTACCTGGGGAATGCCGACCGGGCGACATTGGTGGACCTGCTGACGGGATTGGCGGACACCGATCCCGCTGTGCATCAGTTGTTGTCACTCCGCGCCGCCGGAGGCGCGGCGCCGAATGCGGACGACCTTCAGGAATTGGTGGACACGCTGGTACGTGCGAGGAACGTGGAGATTGACGACATACCCACGCTGACCCGCTCCGTGGACCAGATTCTGCACACTCTCCGGGTGGTCGCGATCGACCACCCGCAGCTGGTGCGCCCGCTCTATCAGCAGGCGCTCCGTTCCCTGGCAACCAGTTGCGCCCCGGACGACTACAGGGTCGCCTCTGTCGTGAACGCCGCGATGTCGCGCGTGGCCGAGGCGCTCGTAAAGGTGTGCCGTGCCGCGCCGCCGGACCCAGCCGAACTCGCCCAATGGCTGGTCGACCTCCAGCTCGATGCCGCCGCGGGCGATCTGGCGGTCACGGATTTCGCCGACGCCCTCGGCGACACCGGACTCGCGCGTTATCAAGCGCTGCTTGAGCAGCAGCTCGTCGAGGACGCGGACCCCGGCGACTACGAGGCCGCGGCGCGTGCAGACGATCGCCGCGAGAAGATCTTCGAGCTACGCGAGACGTTCCTCGCGAAGATCACCGGGGATGTCGACGACCTGATCACGCTCTACACACAGGACACATCGACCAACTACCGGCGGCACGTCAAGATCGGCAAGGACCTGCGGGCGGCGGGACGGCTCGACGACGCCATCCGGTGGCTCATCTTCAGCCGCAGCGAGGCGACCCGCAGACAGCTCGGCCTGACCGAACCGTTCGGCCTGACCGACCTGCTCGCCGATATCTACACCCAGACCGGCCGGCACCAGGAAGCCGCGAGAGCCCGCTGGGCAGCCTTCGAACAAAACCCCACCGACACGACCTACTTCGCCCTCCTGCGAGCCGCCGAGCCACTCGACGCTGTGGACTACGCGAAGAACCGCGCGATGACCTTCCTGCACACCCGCGCGACAGCCCGGGCCAAGCATGCCGATCCGCTCGTAACGATCCTGACCGCCATCGGCGACGTCGACCAGGCGTGGGCTGCGGCGCATGAATTCCGGTGCAGCGACAACGTCCAGTTCCTCGTCGCCAGGCGACGCGCCTCCAAGCACCCCGAGGACGCTATCCCCTTCTACGAGCGCGAAGTCGAGGCCAAGATCGACCGCAAACAGCAAGGAGCGTACAGCTCGGCAGCCAGACTGCTCACCGTCCTGAAGTACCTACACCACCGCGCAGGCACGGACTTCGACACGTACCTCGCCCACGTCAAGGCCAGACACCGCCGCAAATCCGCTTTTATGGAAGCTCTGGCGAAAACCGGGCTGTGAACGAACTGTTCGGCTGAGGGCTGACCTTCAACACCCTGCGGTCAGCGCCGTCGTGACGTCGTTCAGAACAGGCGCGTGAGCCAACCGACGAATCGCTGCGATCCTTGGCTGTGAGCGGCCTGGAACTGCTCGACACCCAACCAGCGCGGTACGAACTGATGAAAGCGCGAGCCAAGTCGCAGGCCGTGTCCTGTCCTGCCGATAAGCAATCAGCCGTTACCGGACAAGGAAAGAGGTAGTGTCCGGGTATTGTCCTGCGGAACGGATACGGTGGCCGCGTGATTCTGGCGTTGGACGGTCGGCCTTGACCGCGCGAGCTTGGGTGACCGTGCTGGTCCGGGGTACGGGCGAGCGACCTGGCGCGCTCGTCGAGGTGCTGGGGCTGCTGCTCTGGCTTCTGCTCTTCACGCGCCTTCACGCCGCCGCGGGCACAGACGGCACAGCTGCCACCGCCAACGCATTGGCCTTGCAGTCCACGGAACACGCTTTGCACCTCGACATCGAGCGCAGTGCGAACGGTTGGCTGGCCGGACATCTGGTCCTCAGCCACTTGGCGGTGTACCTGTACCGCCTGTACTACGCCGCGATCATCGGCGTACTGGTGTGGGTATTCATCCGGCACGCCGAGGTCTACCGCAAGGTTCGCCGGGTACTGGTCGCGATGACGGTCCTCGTCTTGCCGGTCTACTGGGCGGTGCCGATGTCGCCGCCGCGTTTCGCACTGCCGGGTGTCGTCGACATCGTTGCCGTGTATGACATCCTGGGCCACAGCTCCCGGGAAATCGGGAACGGTCAGAACCACTATTCGGCGATGCCAAGCCTGCATGTGGGCTGGGCCCTCTGGTGCGCGTACGCCGTGTGGTCCGCGCTCCGCGTGACACATCCGCGCCTGGCGTTGCTGTCATGGACTTTCCCGCTGCTCATGACAGCGGATGTGCTCGCCACGGGAAACCACTATGTTCTCGACGTCGCGGGCAGCGTCGTCCTGGTGACCGGGTCCATCGCCGCCGCGTCGCTGGGCGGCCGCATCGCCGCCCGCTCATGCCGATGAGCGAGTCGCTGACTTATTGCGCGGAAAGCCGAATGTGGCTGGCTGGTGAGGGACTCCTTCACCAAGTCCGGCGGGGCGCCCGCAAGCCTCGGGCGGGCTTGAAGTGAGGGGGCCGTTGGGTGCGTAGTACGCACTCGGGGGCCCCCTCACTTCACGAGGGGGTCCGCGAGTGGTAACTCCGCTGCATCCAACGGAGCAGAGTTACCACTCGCCCGCAACCGTCACCGCAAACCCTCCACAGTCACTCTTTCGCGGCCAGGGCTGAAGCAGGCCAAGGTCGCCCACCACGACATGACACCTTTGCCCCTCCGCCCAATAGTTGTCGTTCCCGGCAGTGCGAAAGAATAGAACGCTGTTTCGCGCAGCCGATCGGCCGGTCCGGTCCGGTCCGGTCCGGATGGCGTACCGCTCGGCGGGATTCGAGGCGTCAGGCGGTGGCGTCTCATAGGTGAATTGCGCAATGTCGTCGGCGCGGGCCCGAAACTGACGATCTTTCACTCAAGTCTACCACCGACAAAAGCTCCATTTGGCGTCAACGATCAGCGACCTGAACGAGGTCGAAAAGCTTACCCGCCAGGCGGCCCACAAATGTTGGCAGATCTGGAGGCACAGGTGGAAAAGATCGAGAAGGAGTCCTCTGTCCCGGAGCGCCAAGGCCGCTGGCGACTGGTGAGAAGGCCTGCGTCAGCGCATCGTGGCGGACACCGGACCGCTGGCCGGCCCCGCACGGTTTCCCCGGCTCTGGCTGGCGCCCGCGCTGATCGTCACGATCACCACGACCGTGATCGGGGTGATCCTCTATCCCCTCGATGCCGACGACGCTCACCGTGCACTACGGCGCGGACGGGGAACCGAACCGGTGGGCCGTCAGGTCCGTCGGCACCGTCTTCTCGTTGGTGTTCGTGCAAATCGGCGTGACCACGCTGCTCGTGGGCATCACCGGCTGACAGCACACAACGTGCCAATGAGGTGATCGTGCCCGAAAGCCGCGAGGGACTCTCGGCCCAGTTCCGATGTTCATTGGCCTCTGCCCATCTCCGCGACGAGCTGTCAGTCTCGAAGTGGATCCGGTCGTCGTGAGCGGCGACTCTCGTCGACGCACAGGGCAAGGAGAGCACAGTGCGCAAACCTGGATTCGGCATCACCTGGGCGGCCACCGGCATCCTCATGGCCGCGACTCCCGCCTACGGCTCGAAGGCACCGGTTCCGGCGGCAGGCACCGTCCTGCCCGCCGCCGCACCGTGCGCGGCAGACGCGCTTCAGGTCAGCCTCGGGCAGGGCAACGGTGCCGCCGGGCACTTCTACGTACCCATCGTCTTCACCAACACCGGTCGTGCCTGCCGGATCACCGGATACCCGGACGTGTCGTACTTCGCGGGCCACGACCACCATCAGGTGGGTGACGCCGCCGCAAGGGAACCGGGCCCCACGCCAATGGTGTTGCTACGGCGAGGGCAGTCCGCTTCGGCCTGGGTCGACCAGGTGAACGTCGACAACTACGACCCGGACGAGTGCGGTCCGACCGCGGTGACCGGTCTCCGTGTGCAACTGCCCGGCACCGGCACCGCTGTGCTGCTGGCCGAGCCCAACGCCAGGGGCTGTGCCGAACACATGCCAGGGCAACCCCAGCTGACCGTCCGCCCGGTGCACCACGGCGTCGAGGCGAGCTGAGAACACCGGCTGGGAGGGGCGACCGTCCCGTCGCTACGGGACCTTCGCCTCTGCTAGGCGCCACCACGGGCGGGCGATGCTGGCACAGCCGGGAAACCGGCGACCCGCCAGGGGAGATACCCGGCCGCCCTGTCCACCGGCGTCGAATCGACCGCCGTCGCGAGACGAACGGCCTCATCGATCCTCTGGCGGGCCTTCCTTGTCTCCGGCATGAACCACGATCCCAGAGGAGTATCACGATGACCTTGGACGGCCAGACCCAGGAGATGACGAAAGCCGGTCGGTACAAGGGCCAGGCGCTCGTCGCGAAGGTCAAAGAGCTCATCCACGAGGGCAACGTCCGGCGCATCGTCGTCAAGAACGACGAAGGGCACACGGTGATGGAGATCCCGGTCACCGCCGGTGTCGTGGCGGCGATCGCCGCTCCCGTGGTGACCGCCATCGGCGCGATCGCCGCGCTGACCAAGGAATGGACCATCGAGGTCGAGCACAGGACGCCACCGACGGCGGCAGCGGCCGACGACACGGCGCCGGAACCCGGTGCGGATTCCTGACGGTCGAACAAGTCCGGCCGCCGCCTGTGTCGACGGCCCGCGGACGGCGCCCGCCCACGGCCATCGCCTTGGTCGTGGTGGCGCTGGCCGCGGGTGCGGCGGGCGGTGCGGTCACCAGGGTCTTCCAGGGCGGCGGGGCCGAGAGTTCCGTCATCACGGTGACAGTGGCCCGCCCAGTGTTCGGCCGGATCCGTCAGGCGTCCTGATCCCGTGCCGGCAGCGCGAATCGGCGGATCAGGGTGGTGACGAGCGCACTGATGCCGACCCAGGCCAGCGCCGCGAGGCCGTAGTTGATCGCGGCGCGCGCGCCGGCGCCTTCAGGGGTGAAGAGATCCTCGAATCCGAGCGACACCGCGCCGGACCAGCCGCGGACGAACCGCGCTATCCCGTTCGCGGGATTCGCGTCACCGATGACCAGCAGGATGTGCGCCAGCAGCACGACGGCGAACAGTCCGCACACGATGTGAACGAGAGTGCAGGCGACCCGGACCTTCCAGATCCGGGTCCAGCGGCGGTCGTCGCCGTGATCGGGTCCGCGGGGCGGGGTGCCGACCGGCACAGGGTCACCGAAGCGCGGGTCGGAATTCGGGTACGGCTCGGAATTGGTCATGGTCCTGGTTTCTGTCGCCGGGGTATGGCCGACGGTTGTCGGAAACCTGAGTGTCCCGCCGCGCGAACGCGCCCCGATGCGGACGAAGGACCCTTTCACCGGGGACTTCGGTGTGCCCCGGTGTCCGGCGAGAAGCGAGCCGTTCGATGAGACGATCCGACGTCACCGCCCGGGTGCTGTCATGGGTTATCGAGCAGGCCGACGCCGACCAGATGTCGATCGGTGTCCCGGCCCTGTGCCAGGCCGCGGCGCGGCGGCTCGGCGTCAGCGGGGCTTCGCTGACCGTCAACGCCTCGTCCGGCTGGTCGGAGCTGCGCCACGCGACCGACTTCCTCGCCGAACGGCTCGCGGAACTGCAGGTCACCGTCGGCGAAGGGCCCTGTGCCGACGCTCGCCGGGACAGCGATCCCGTCCTGGTCGACGACCTGAGCCTGCCCGAATGCCGGCAGTGGTGGCCCGTGTTCACCCCGCTGGCCGTCGAACAGGGCGCCTCGGCCCTGTTCGCGCTCCCGCTGGGGTTCGGCGCCGTCGAGATCGGCGTGCTCGCCCTGCATCGGATCGTGGCCGGCCGCCTCAGTGGCACCGAGCTGGCCGACGCGCTGGTCTTCGCCGATCTCGCCATGACATTGCTGATCGACGAGGAGGCCACGGTGACCCACGGACCAGACGATGACGAGGAGATACCGCTGCACGACGCACAGGTCCATCAGGCGACCGGAATGCTCACCGTCCAGCTAGGCGTGAGCGCCAGAGACGCCTTCGTCTGCTTGCGCGCACGAGCGTTCGCCGAGCACCGGCCGCTTTCCGCGGTGGCGGCCGACGTCGTGGCTCGCCGGCTGCAGTTCGACAAGAAGGATGAACAGTGATGACGTCACCGACTCCCGAAAGCTCCCCTCCCGGCGGAAACCGGCTACTGGAGACCGTCGTCGAACTCGCCGACACCCTGATCGACGACTTCGACACGATCGCCTTCCTGCAGCTGCTGGTGGACCGCTGTGTCGAGTTGCTCGAGGTCGACGCCGCGGGCCTGCTCTTGGCCGACCACCACGGGCGGCTCCGGCTGATCGCCTCGTCCAGCGAACAGGTCCGGCTGCTGGAACTGCTCCAGCTGCAGAACAACGAAGGCCCCTGCCTCGACGCCTTCCGCACCGGCACCCGGGTGAGCCACCCCCGGCTGAACACGGCGGGAGCCATGTGGCCGATGTTCGTCGTCGCGGCCGCCGAGGCAGGGTTCGAAGCCGTGGACGCGTTGCCGATGAAGCTGCGCCGCGATGTGATCGGAGCCCTCAACCTGTTCCGCGCCACGAGCGGCCCACTACCGCCGGAAGGATTGCAGACCGCACTGGCGCTCGTGGACATCGCCACGATCGGCCTGCTCCAGGCGCGTTCCATCCGCGAGCGGGAAGTGCTCACCGAGCAGTTGCAGACCGCGCTCAACAGCCGGGTACTCATCGAGCAGGCGAAAGGCGTGCTCTCCGAACGTCTCGGCGTGGACATGGATGGCGCCTTCACCACGTTGCGCGGCTACGCGCGCGGTCACCACCTCAAACTCGCCGACCTGGCCCGCACCATCCTCGACGATCGAGCCGGGACACACGAACTCTTCCGCCAGAGGGAAGGAGCGCCGCAACGGCGCTCCAACCCCGCCTGACCTGTCAGCGACGATCAGCCTTGCGGCGGACGAAACCGACGGCGGCGGTGCCGAGGAACAACACGATTCCGACGATGGCCAGCCAGACCAGGCCCTTGAACGCGAACCCGATCACGGCCACGATCAGCCAGAGCACCAGCAGAACAACGATCAGGATCATCATGACGACCTCCTCTTAGGCGGAAGTACCTTCTTCCGCGCGTCTTCGGCACGCAACGGCGCACCGATCTCGTGCAGGTAGCGCAGGATCTGGCCGTAGGACATCAGCAGACCCCCTTCGCTGTAGCTGATCCCCCTGCTGACACAGAACTCCTTGATCAGCGGCTGGGCGCGGCGCAGCGTGGGGCGCGGCATGCTGGGGAACAGGTGGTGCTCGATCTGGAAGTTCAGTCCGCCGAGCGCGAAGTCCACCCAGGGCCTGCCCATGACGTTGTGCGAGGTCAGGACCTGCTTGCGCAGGAAGTCCAGGTGGTGTCCCTCGGACAACGTCAGCATTCCCTTGTGGTTCGGCGCGAAGGAACACCCCATGTAGAGGCCCCACAGGCCCTGGTGCACCGCGATGAACACGAACGCCTTCCCCGGCGAGAGAACCAGGAACACCGCGGCGAGGTAGGCGACGATGTGTGCCGTCAGCAAGGTCGCCTCGACCCACCTCGCCCTCAGCCCGCCGTGCCACACGGCCTTGATGCCCGACCAGTGCAGGTCGAGACCTTCCAGCAACAACAGCGGGAAGAACAGGAACGCCTGGTATTTCGCCATCCAACGCAGGAAACCCCGTTTCGCGCGGCTTTGCCTGGGCGTGAACGCCAGTGCGGCGATGTCGATATCGGGGTCGGCACCCTCGACGTTGGGATTGGCGTGATGACGGTTGTGCTTGCCCACCCACCAGCCGTAGCTCATCCCGACCAGCCCGGCGAGCCCGATCCCCACCGCGTCGTTCGCACGGCGGCGGGGAAAGATCTGCTTGTGCCCGGCGTCATGCCCCAGGAACGCGATCTGGGTGTAGGCCACGGCCAGTAACGCCGCGGTGAACAACTGCCACCACGTGTCCCCCAGCAAGGCGAAGAACACCCAGGCACCGGCGAAGGCCAGCAACGTCAGCGTGCCCTTCACCGCGTAGTGCACCGGACGGCGTCGCAACAGCCCGGCTTTCTTGATGACATCCAGCAGTTCGGCGTATTCGCTTCCCTGTCTCTGACCCGGCTCCCGATGAGTCGGCGACGCGACAGAGTCCATGATTCGACCTCCCGATCGTGATCTCAGCGCGGCACCCGCAGGCGTCCGCCTTCCGCTTCCCACCGTTGCCGGGCCGACACCAGGCCATCAGATCCGAGCAACGCCTCGGGGCTCTCGACATTGCCCGCCTCCGAAGCCGCCCTCAGCACTTGCCCGGCGATCCCGGGCTCGGTCCCTGGCGGCACCGTCAGCAGGGTGAGACGCCGCCGACGACCGCCACCGATCACCGTCAGCGTGTCCGGGTGCTGCGAACGGAACCCTTCCAGGCGCAGCACCCTGCCCCCGACGGCCAGCCGGCGCCCCGGCGGATCCCATGCCGTGAGGTTGTAGGTGACCCGCTCGACATCTCCCAGCACACCGGCCAGCGAGGTGACGAGCGGCGGCAGCTCGGCGGCCAGGTCAGCCGTCCGCGGCCACCAGGCACCATCCACGAAACCGGCGAGAGAACCAGCCGGTTTCACCGCAAGCCGCGACGCCTGAAGTCCCAGGTCCGCGTTGTCGACCGGGTCGCTTCCCATGACGGCCTCAGCGGACTTTCTCGGGGATTTGCTCAAGCGTCCGCAGCAACCGGATCGCCAGCGTGTGAGCTTCTTCCGCGGACAGTGACGAGCTGTCTTTCAACACGTCCTCCACAAGCTTCACCCGTTTCTCGTAGCGGGACACAAAAGCCGTTTTCACGTCCATCTCCGCCTCGTCCTTCTTCTCGCGAGACCTGCTGTGACCCTTCGATGGTCGAACGTGAACCCGCGACCGGAAAGAGCGCAAAGCACCGATCCCCGGCGGACCAAAGACCCTAACCGGCAGGGGAAGTGCTCAGCAGCGGCGCGAGACAGCCCCCGCGAGTCCCTAGGTCCCGGCCAGCCCAGGCCGATCGACTCTGATCGCGGAACCCGTTGCGGGAACATGCTTTCACCACGAACCCGACCAAGGGGGCATCATGGCGAAGGCACCGGCGCTGACCTCGCACACGACCATTGTGGACGGTCGTGCTACGCAATACCACGTCGGCGGCGACGGGCCCCCGTTGCTGTTCCTGCACGGGTGGGGACTCGCCGACCGCTCCTACCGCGCCGCGTTGCAGCGGCTGGTGGCGGCCGGGTCGCGGGTCTACGCGCCGGCACTGCCGGGGTTCGGCGGCACCGCCGACCTGCCTGCCGAAGACCGCAGCCTCGCCGGTTTCGCACGCTGGGTCACCGCGTTCGCCGCCCAGGTCGGCATCAGCGAACCCGTCACGCTCGTCGGGCACTCGTTCGGCGGGGGCGTCGCGATCCGCACCGCGCACGACTCCCCCGAACTCGTCGCGAGGCTGGTACTGGTCAACTCCATCGGTGGCTCGGCATGGTCGAACGGACGCGGAGTCCTCAAGGCGATGCGGGAGCGCCCGCTGTGGGACTGGGGCCTGCATCTGCAAGCTGACCTGCTCGCCACCCGCAACCTCAGCAAGGTGCTCCCGGTCATCCTGCGCGACGCCGTGCCGAATCTCCTGCGCTGCCCCGGCGCGATCTGGCGAGTGGCGAACCTCGCCCGCACCGCGGATCTCACCGGTGAGATCGCCGAGCTCAACCGGCGGCGGATGCCGGTGGTGATCGTGTGGAGCGACCAGGACAACGTCATTCCCCAGGCCGCGTTGCTGTCGCTTCGCGCCGGGCTGGACAGCACGAAGGTCGTCACAGTGCCAGGCCGCCACGGCTGGCTGCTCGCCGAGCCACAGCGGTTCGGCGAGATCATCACCAACGTACTGGGACTCGCCGAACTGCCCACTGACGAGGACTGCCTGTCCGACGCCGCCTGAGCGGCTCAGCGGGCACGGACACGGGTGCGGGTCGCGTCGAGGTGGAAACGCACCCTTGCGGGCAGTTCGGAAAGGGTCAACGCCGTGCACAAACGCGGGACAGCGTGCGTTTCGATCCGCCGTCGGATCCCGGCCAGGTCGGCACCGGGTTCGAGCCCGATGCGCAGTTCCAGCACGGGGTCGGCCGGGTGACCGGCGAGGCTGGCCACGACGCTGTGCACGCCCGGATAAGAGTGGATGTCCTGTGCCAGCGGGATGACCGCCACGTCGGCGTCGATCGTGGTCTCGCCGGTGGCCGGATCGGCCGTCGGCAGCCGCCAGATGCCGGTGCGCGGCCGGTGAGACAGCTGCAGGGCGAGCCAGAGCAGACAGGCCAAGCCGACGACGACGGCGACCACGGCGGCGTAGGGGGCCCACGCCGTGCCGATCTCGGACGTAGGCAGTACAGGTGCGCCGGGATCGAGCACGTGAATCACCTTGAGGCCGGTGAGTACCACGAAGGTGCCGCCGGCGACTAGCGCCGCGCCTATCAACGCGAGCAGTGTGCGGTTGAGGCGTGCCGGTCGGTTCAGGCTAACCATGCCGATTCCTCGCTCGGGTCACACGGACGTGCAGCTCCGGCCGTTCGGCGAGTTCGATCGAGTCGAGACGCCGGTCGACCGTCTCCTGCACGCGCCTGTCGATCCCCGTCACGTCCAGGCGATGGCTGCGCACCGTCACAGTGACGCTGCGACGGTGCAGCCTGAGCCGCGCCGAGAGCGCTCCGTCGGTCGTTTCGGCGCTGCGCAACAGGGTCTTGCGCAGGCTTCGCCGTGTGACTCCCGCAGCCACTTGTCGGCCGGCGCCCGAGTGGTCCGCGAGGGGCAGGACGATGGGCGCGCCTGGGTACACGGCGGCCGCCAACAGCACTAGGCCCAGTATCGCCGCGACGACGCCAGTGCCGATGACGACGATGTCGTGCCAGTGCAGCTGATGTCCGGCGGCGACGAGCCGATCGACCGGGATGACGGGGTTGTGCCCGATCAACAGTTGGATCGCCGACAAGGCGACGAGACCGCAGGCCGCGAGCAGCACGGTCACGACGACGACCACCGGGATGGTGCGACGTGGCCGGTACTTCATCGCGGCACACGGTTCTCGTGTGCGGTGTGCAGGGCGGTCACGGCGATGTCGACGCGCCCGACCGTCATGCCGGTCCACTTGCCGATCCGGTCGAGGAGATGCGCACGCACCGCGTCGGCGGTCGCTGCCACCGGCGCCAAGTAGCCAACGGACAAACGCACGGCCAGATTCACGATGTCGCCGTCGACGACGGCGTGGACCCGCACAGCCTGGTCGACCTTCTCGGCACCCAGCGCCACCCCGGCCAGGCGACGGGCGCTGCCACCGACACCGGCGACATCCGTGGCGGCACGGGCGGCGATGCGTTCCAGCGCCAGCGGGGCCACCGTCGTCCGGCCCCGCTCCGCGACCTCCGGCAGGTGAACGGTCATCGTCTCAACCGCCTTCGCTCAGCGGGGCCTGCGACCCCGACGGGAATCACGCAGCGCCTCGAAGTCGTGATGTCCGTCAAGCCACCGGCCCACAGCGAGGCCGACGGTACCCAGTACGAGCACGATGAGGAACGCGAAGAAACCGCCGAACGCCCAGGCGAAGCCCAACACCAGCCCAGCGAGCAAACCGATCGTGGTGTTGTTCATGCGTGCCTCGGCTCCGGTACGACCAGGTCTTCGACGGTCACCGACGCGGGTCGATCGGCGACCACCGTTCTCACCGCCGCGCGCACCTGTTCGGCGATCTCGGTGATCGGCGCTGGATAGCGCCCCACCACATGCACACTGATGTCCCCGTCGATGACGCGAACGCCGACGACGGCACGGCCAGGTAGATAGGTGGCGACCTCGCCGTACCGACCACCGTGCAGTCCGGCCACGGCCGGGCAAGCCCGCACCGCGGCCGTTATGGCGTCGGCGAGCAGCTCGGCGCCGGTCGTCGGCATGGCGCTCACAGCACGCGGGCCTGCTCGGGCGGAACGGTCTCCTCATCCTCGTCCGGGAGGTGCACGTCGTTGACGTGGATGTTGACCTCGACGACCTCGAGGCCGGTTATCCGCTCGATCGCCGTGGTGACGTTGCGGCGCACCGCCTTGGACAGATCGCCGATCGCCACTCCGTACTCGACGACGATGCTGAGGTCGGCGGCGACCTGCCGCTCGCCCACCTCGACGTCGATGCCCTGCCCACTGCTCGCACTCGCGCCGGGGATACGTTCCCGCAGCGCGCCGAACGCCCGTGAAGCCCCGCCGCCGAGCGCGTACACGCCGCTGATCTCGCGGGTCGCCACGCCCGCGATCTTCTGCACGACGGTGTCGGCGATGGTCGTGTGGCCGTGCTCGCCTGCTGTTGTTGCGGCGTCCCCGCGGTGGGCGAGTTCACCCTTGGCGGTCTTGTCGCTGCCGCTGATCGTAGGTGCGGTCATTTTCGTCATGCTCCTTCGCCTGTCCCGAACGCCGAAGCCCGCGGTCGCGTGCTCGGCGACGTCGCACTGGATCCGTATGAGGCGCAAGGCTGCTGCTCCCATGCCCGGACCCGATGGCTGCGGGACCACCAGGGACTGGGGGCAACGGCATTGACCCGACAATTCTACGCCGACCGGTCACCGCCGAACAGGCGAATCCTCTCGCCGGCAGGAGTTGTTTCCATTGCCCAGCATGATCTTCGCCAGCTCGGCCACATTCGACTCGCCCGCCACACCGCCCGCCCGGCTGACCTCAGTGCGCACGAGCGTCCTCAATGGACACTGTCGACAGCGTTGGGCCGGCGAGCCGCCGTCGCACCCGCACTCAGCTGTGCGCGAACGTCAGGTTGTGGCGCAGATCGCTTCCACGAACCGGCCGACCTTCTGCTGGGGAAGGTGCCTGGCCAAGTCGGCCTCGCTGATCATTCCCACCAGCCGCCGATCCTCGAGTACCGGTACCCGCCGTACCCGGTGCTGTTCCATCACCGTCAGCACTTCGTCGACGTCAGCACCTGCTTGCACCACGTACGGCGTCCCCTGCGCGAGTTCACCCGCGGTCATCGTGTGCGGGCTTCCGCCCCGCGCGACACATTTGATCACGATATCGCGGTCAGTGATGATTCCGTGCAACCGGTCATCGTCGCCACAGATCGGCAGAGCGCCGACATCCAGCTGCCGCATCCGTTCAGCCGCGGCTTCGAGTGTTTCGTGCACCCCGACACAGTCCGCGCCGGTATGCATGATTTCACGAGCGACAGTCATCCGATTATCCTTCGTCCAGGAGAGCGAATATTCCCGTCTCCGTCGATGATCTGGTGTCACGATCCCGGTGAACTAGGGGACAAAGTCCCTCCGGCGCCGGGATTGGGGTCCTTCGTCCCTGGCACGTGCGGCTCGGTCGCGGCGAACCTGGGGCAGACGACCAGGAGGACACATGGCGCAGCAGGACGATCCCCTCGCCCACGCCGAGCACACCGCCAGGGAATGGCTGGCCACGATCGCCGAAGCGATGGGAACCGACGACCACGACCACGCGTACCGCATGCTGCGGACCTGGCTGCACGTCATCCGGGACAGGCTCACCGTGACCAGCACCGCGCACTTCGCCGTCCAGTTACCCGAATTCCTGCGCGGGGTCTACTTCGAAGGATGGGTGCCTTCGGAGGTACCGATCGGCTACGACGCGAAAGGCTTCGTCGAACTGTTCGCATGCGAAGCCGGGGTGAATCGTGCCGCAGCCCCGGAGATCGCCCGCGCGATCACGGCCGGGCTGAGCGAGTTGTTCCCGCCAGGTCAGCTCGATCACGCCTTCGCGCCGTTACCGGTCAGGCTGCGCAGGGAACTGCTGGGCGAAGCCACCGTGTCGTCCATCGAGCGTCACAGGCTTGACGTGCTGGAGAAATCGGTGAACACCTTGACCGAGGCGGTCAAGACCCTAACCCAAGGCCTCGAAGACCTGCTGACCGCGTCGCTGGCCGAACGGTCGGCGGCAAGGGCCGCCCAGGAAGCGCACCGCCGCCTGCGCGCCGAAGAAAAACCTGCTCTCCATGGCTAGCCTCGACAGTTCCGCCATCCACCAGCAGTCATGACCGCTCGACACACGCGATCGACGGCCGGAAGCGAACTGTCCACAGAGGACCGCGACGATCCGATGAAGGGAGCCGAAGTGCGTGCACGGACATCGGCCGACGCGAGTTGGCGGCACAGCAACTCGATCACCCACCACATGGACCACCCGCCACGGGTCAAGGCACTCGTCGACGACCTGTACGCGCAGCTGTCCCAGCGGGGCAGGCGCGACTACGAGGCGATGATCGAGGCGGAGTACACCACGCCCGACGAGCGAGTGACGCACACCCGGTGTGGCGACGGCTTGCTCAGCACGATCGTCAGGCCGATGCGAGGCGACAGGAGCCCGCGGCTCACCCATCTGGTGTACGGCGGCTGCACCGCTCACCAGATCCGGCAGGACCTGGTTGCCCGCGGCCTGGGGTCGCTGCCCATCACCTGGGTGTACCCACCGGAAACGATCATGACCAGTGATGAGGACTGAGGAGCCGGAAATGGCCGCGGACAACGATTCCACCTTCACCCATCCGATCGTGGTCGGCGTGGACGGATCAGCGTCCTCGCTGCATGCCGCCTGCTGGGCAGCCGACGAAGCCGCCTGGCGCAAGGCGCCGTTGCGGCTGGTGCACGCCGTCTCACGGCCGGCACTGGCCTACGGCGGTGGCGCAGGGCTGCCTGACGAATTCTCCGCCGCGCTGGAAGCCGACGGCCGCCAGTACCTCGCTGACGCGTGCGCACTGGTGCTCACCCTGCATCCTGAGCTGCCGGTCGAGATCGACCTGGCGGCGGGCGAGGCGGTCGCGAGCCTGCTTGAGCTGTCGCACTCCGCGCAACTGATGGTGCTGGGGTCCAGTGGCCAGGGCGGTTTCACCGGCTTGCTCACCGGGTCCACCGCCGTCGCGCTGGTGGCGCGGGGACACTGCCCGGTCGCCGTGATCCGCGGCCGCCAGGCAAGCGAAAAGCCGCCCTCGTCCGGGCCGGTGGTCGTCGGTGTCGACGGCTCCGAGATCAGCGACGTCGCGATCGCCACCGCCTTCGAGGAAGCGGCCTCGCGCGGCGTCGGCCTGGTCGCCGTGCACGCCTGGATCGGGTTCAACTCCGACAGCGCGTACAGCCACGCCCGTCAGCTGTTCACCTCACTCGACGTCCTCGAGGCCAGGGAACGCGAATGGCTGGACGAACGGCTCGCCTCGGGTAAAGCGAAATACCCGGGCGTCACGGTCGAAACCGTGCTCGCCCGCGACCGTGCGGTGCGCTGTCTGCTGGATCACTCCGCCGGCGGGCAACTGCTCGTGATCGGCAGCCGTGGACGCGGCGGCCTGTCCGGCATGGTGCTGGGCTCCACCAGCCAGGCCCTGATCTACCACGCGACCTGTCCCTTGCTGGTGGTCCGGCCCGCGTGAAGTATCCGCGGCCCGAGACCGACGTGGTCGCGATAGGGACGAATTACTCTATACGGGGGCAGAGCGGATACATCATTGTCACTATCGCACCGAATCGAGTGAGCCGACATAAAGGCCGGACGCCACGCAAGTCAGTCCGTTTTGTTACTGGCCAACAGAAAAGCAGCGACCGAGAGGGACGAGACGTGACGATCTACCTGGAGCAGCCGCAGACGCATGACCTGGTGGGCAATGTCATCCAGGTGGCAGGAGTGGCCGGCGGAGCGTTCGAAGCAACCTTCGGCTACCGCGTCCACGAGGGCCACGACGAGGTGACCGGCTCCTTCTTGGCCGGTGACGGCGGAGGTGGGCACAGCCAGTTCCAGTTCACCGTCGACGTCACCGGCGCGAGCTTCATGCTGGACCGGTTGTTCGTGGAACTGTTCCACACCTCCCCGGAAAACGGATCGGAACTGGCCAAGGTGGCCGTGCCTGTCGTCTTCGGCCCGAAGATCGTTCCGAGTTACCAAACCTACCTGGAGCACGTAGTGATGGCAGGCGAGACGCTGTGGGGCATCGCCGCCAAGTACTACGGCAGCGGCAATTTCTACCACCGCCTGGTCGCGGCGAACCCCGGCACGATCACCAATCCGAATCTTATCCAACCGGGTGACATCATCCGCGTACCGCAAGGCGCCTGAAGCCATTTTAGGCGCGCGGTCAAACGCCTGCTCATCGACTTGGCATCCCCCGCAGGTCGGAGACCGGATCTTGGATCCGGCCCGCGGGTCGGGCGGCCTGCTCGCGAGCCGCTCCCGGACCCAGGCGACCTCGGCCGAGCCGTGCTCGCCGACAGCGGTCACGATCAGCTCGTCGCCGTGGAACCGCGCCCAGACCCGCGTGACGACCAGCTCGCGGCACGGAGTAGCGCACTCCTTCCACCGAGATCGTGCAGCCCCAGTTCACCCGCCGGGTGGTGCCGAACGCGACAGTGAACGCGTGACTGGGCAACGGATGCAGCCTCGGTCGGCACGAGTTCGGCCTTGGCGATGCGCCACGGTGGCCTCCGACCCGCCTTTGGTCTGCGGGTCGGCCGGTTCTTCACCTGCGCCACCGCGCGGCGGGTGGTGCGCTCACCCCCCGGTGAACCCCAGACGCAACTGCACATACCGGGCCAGGCTTCCGACGCCGACGACAACACCAAACCCGCCTCAGCCACTACAAACGACGCGGCTACCCACTCACATGACTGCCGTTGCAGTACTAATGGCACTTTGAACAGAAGCAACGTCCGCTCATGCCGCGAGCCGGTCAACGGGGTGCACGGCCAGCTCGGGACCACCTCGCGAGTCGTGTTTCAAACCGGGAAGCAGAGGATGGAGGCCACCGAACCATCACCCGCCTTGAACCTGCAGACCCGCACGCCATCCCCAGTTCGGTCGTCGTGCACTACGACCGCGAGATCGTCGGCGATGGCCTGTGGCAGGCCCAGCGCGACCGGATCATCGAAGCCGGTCCGGAAACGACTCTGTGGGAGAGTGAAAGTGAGTGGACGTCCGCCAAGGAACGAACTGATCCCATCCGAGCGGCGCGCGTCCGGAATGCCTGACCGCTCAGCCAGCGAGGCGGTTCGTGGTGGCTTTCCCGCCAATAGTGCGAGGCTTGCGACCTGTGCTTCCATAACGCCTGTCGCCGCCCCAGAACCACCGGGGCGCCCATCGGCTGTAGGAGGGTCATGAACGCCATTCCTGGACGACTCGCCGCCTGTGTGATGCTGGCACTCACCACCACCGTCATCGCCGCTCCCCAGTCCCAAGCAGACCAGGGTTCCCACATCTGCGGCAATCACGTGGACTACCCCAACGGGGACGCGACCGTCTACTACGGCAACTGCTCCATCTACAAGATCCTCGTGAAGGCCGACACCAAACAGTCGCGGGACTTCTACGTCTGCACGCATCCGAAAACCGATACCTTCATCGGACCGACAGGCGCCATACGAAAAGCCACCTTCGTCCGATACCACGACTGCTGACAAACTCGCGCACGCTGTGGAACGTAATGGCCGTGTGCGAACTGCTGCCGCGCAGAGGGAACCGATTCCGACCCGCTCGTCACCTAGTCGTGCTGCCGAAGAGGCTGACCATCCTTCCGGGCGCTCTCGTTGGTGGCGGACAAAAGTCGCGTGGCCACATGCAGCGAACCAGTTCTCGCGAAGCCCTATGCATGCTCCGTGGCGCTGGCTCGGTGTCGTCGGGATGCGCTCGATAGCCCGTATCGAGCACCATCGGCTTTCCCACGCGAACAGACGTCAACACCCTTCCCAATAACCGCCGCCGTGGCCAACATCTCTCAGCACGAGGGTTACGCCGCCAGTACCGGTGCCAACAACATCGCCGTGTTGGTTCTGAAGGAGAACATCAGGACGAGCGCGAACGTCCGGACCGGGGTGCTGCCACTACCTCTTGATCAACGCGAACCCCATGCCTGGCACCAGAGTGCGCACCGCGGATGGGGCAGCACCACCTCCGCAACGCACGAATCCGCCACGGTCGAGCACTACGCGGACATGCCGGTGATCAGCCGAGACGCGTGTAACGCCGCCTATAGCTCGGGGAAGATCAGGATCGGCATGTTCTGTGCCAAAGCCAAAGTCGACAAGCACGCCTGCTTCGGCGACGCGGGAGGCCCAGCGCTCGAAGGCAACACCGTCGTCGGCCTGATGACGGCCCGCAACGGCTGCAACAACCCAGGCAAGCCGGACATCTACACCCGCGTCGGAGCGTTCGAGCTCTGGCTCGTCAGCAAAATCCAGTAAACCGCCTGCAGCCTTGGTGGGAGCGCAGTGACAAGCCGCGCTCCCACCCCCAACCTGCGCTTATGACGTCCGCTCATGCCGATGAACGGACGTTCGGCACCACCGTCGGCAGGTTCAGCAGTTGACCGAGCTTTCCTCGCCGCGGCCGCCGCCCACTCCCGCGGCACCCCGTCAGTTGAGGGCCTGATCCCGTTGACACGCAACGACATCAGGCACCTCCACTACAAACTCGTCCTCGAACCCACCCGCGCCGTCATCGACATCCTGGGCTGGTCAGCCTGGCGACGCCGCCACCAACATCGCGCTCGCCAATGCCACTACCAGAGACGACCAACGACCAGCACTCGATCACGAACTACAGCTGGAGTACTAGCCCTCACGGAACGAACCAGGGCCCCGGCGGTACTTTCTGAAGCTTCAAGGACCGCCGGGAGCGGCAGGTCAGGGGTAATACGATTTCACGCATACCGGCGGGGTAGCCCGGTAGTAACCGGAGCCGCCGCCGCCATCCCTCCAGAAGACCGCGCACCAGAGGTCACCGAACGAGCTGTCCTGGTATCCGGCCCAGTCATGCGTACGGTCTTTCCATTCCCCGTCCAGGCTGTTGCTGATGGTGCCGTGCGGGCCGAACAGCTCCCAATGGCCGATTCCCGTTCTGCCGGAGGAACGGACGTTCATTTTGATGACGTCGTTGGGAGGGATACCCGCACTCTCCCGGAAGGTCACGCACACCGTGTGGGAAAAGGCAACCGAGGGATAGTTGGCCGACTGGCAACGCTCGGTGTCCGCCGTTGCGGAGGTGGAGGCGGAGGCGGGGCCGGAGGCGATTCCGGCCAGGACGGTTCCTGCGGCCAGGGCCATCGCGGCGGCCATGCGGCGTTTCATGCTGTTGTACTTCCTTTCGGAGAGGGTGTACGGAGTTTCTGGGCGGATGCGTGTCGGGCTCAGGTGTAGACCGGGCTGCAGGCCATGTCCATGTAGCCGCCCCCTTCGAAGAGAACGGCGCAGACGCGCGCTGCGTCGCGGGGCATCAGGACCGTGACCTCGAAATCGGCGTACTCGCTGCGCCGGTTGCCGCCCCAGGAGCGTTCCCTTTTGAACATCTCCTTGTTCTGGGCGTCCAGGACCCGGACTTCGATGCGCGGGTTGCCCACGCCCCAGATGGGGGAATCGAAGTTCCCCCTGATGGTGTTGAGGTACTTGGTCGTCTGGGCGTCCCATCCGACGCACAGCAAACCCGTTTTGTTCTGAATGGTGGTGCAGCCCCCGCCATTCGCGGCGAGGGCGGGCGTGGTGGACACCAGGGTGGCCAGAACGGCCCCCGCTCCCGCCAGGGCGAGACCGCGTCGGGTCAGCCAGCTCCGACGTGTCTTCCGATTCTGCTTTTCCTGCAAGGACATGCTGCACCTTTCGGGATTCCGGTCAAGAGAAAGACCATCGGTAAATATTGTGCCCTGAGCTCGCTTCCAGCGTATGAGTTACGGGTCAACCTCTCTGTCCGTTAGCGCAGAGTGCTCCGCGCGTATCGGACAGCCAGGACGGCCCGGATCCCTTATGCCGGCGGACATGCCCCCGGAAACGGACCCGGGTTTCCGGGTCGGTTCTGAAACGGTTCTGGGCGTGCCTCGATCCGATGGGCGAAGAATGTTCTTGAATCGGCTCAGTATTGCGGCACCGCTCGACCGCTACAGAAACCTCGACACGTACTGCACGACGCGTCAAAAGCCGAAACCCGACGTTGATCCCCCATCGCGAACCCCAATGCGCTCGACTAATGCGACGTACATTATCAGGTAGATGTCCGTCCCAGCGACAGTTTCAACCTGGGTTGAAACCGATCAGATCTCGAGCTCCGATGATTGCGTCTCGCCCGAGTGCCGACTCAGCTACGTCGCACGGTCACCGCCTGACGCTACCCGCCGAGATGATCAAGAGCTCCGGCGGCCAAGACCGCATCTCATTTGGTTGCGTTGCTGGGTGAGCGATATCTTGATCAGCGATGGCCGCTGGAGGCACGCACCAGCCTGCTGGCCTCGATCGCCGTGCGGTCGGGGAGTTCATCGGCCCACAGGGTGAACTGGCATCGTACGTACTCGGCTGGACCACCGAGGCAGGGCGGCCCAGACCTGACCGCGGACCAGGCACGCGCCCATGAGGACCTGCCTTTCATCCGGTGGGTCACCGACCACGTCATGCAGCGCGATCGACGCGCCTGGTGGATGCGGCACTGGCTGCTGCGAACCACCTGCGTCCAGACCCTCGAGGTCTTCGAGCGCCGCCAGCCCATTCTGTTCGTCAAGCATGACTCCGACGACGACATCTGGCAGCTCATCGGCACCTCCGACGCAGACAGCAGCACCGCCAAGATCGGACACTCGCACCACGCCATCGACGAAGACCCAAGCCTGACCGACATCCTCGACCTGCCACCCGGCGGCAGTGCGACACGGATCGGCGCCGGAGATCCCTGGAGTGTCCGCTTCTAGCCTCCTGCGAGCAACCGCGCGGTCAGGCCAGGGACTGTGAGCCCGTTGTCTATACCTTGCTCGCCACTACCATGTAGTTCTCGGCCTCAGGGTTGAACGTGCTCATTACCATCCGAAGTCCGACCCGGTGCAACTCGACTTCGAGTTCGTCGTATCGGTAGGGCCAGCACGACAGCAGCTCCGAGCGGACAAGAACCGACCCGGCCGCATCAACTTGCACGACCGCGATCTCGATGTGGTGTTCCTCCTCCCACAGCGGTGCGATCTCCCAGCGGTAGACCACGACGGCATCGCGACCGTTCCGGCGGACGAGTCGGTCACTGATGTCCAGTCGGGAACCTTTGGCCCTCACGAGTTCCCACGTGCGGGAGGTGAGCACCAAGCGCCCGCCACTGCGCAGAAGCCGTGACATCGACTCCAGAGCAGCAAGCCTGCCTCTCGCGCCGACGGCATGGTGCAGCGAGTTGCCAACGCAGAACACCATGTCGAAGGTGACGTCATCGAAATGGTCGGGCAACTCTTCCCAGTCTGCCCGCACTGTCCGAACAGATGCCCCGAACTCCTCAGACAACTCCGCAGTCCGACGAACCATCGCTTCGCTGGCATCAGTCGCGACAACCTGGATACCAAGACCGGCGAGGCCAACCGCCAACTGTCCGGTTCCGCACGAACAATCGAGGACGTGGGCGTTCGACGGCAGGAGACTGAGGACATCATCGAACGACGCAGCGAACTCGGCCGGAGCCAGCTTCGCATCGGAGATGAGCCACTCGTACACCTCGGCAAGCGCGTCATAACCCGTCACAACCACTACCTCCGTCACGCAGACTCACGGTGGCACATCAGTAAACCAGCGGAGCAAGTCGGTTCACCAATGATTTCGCAGGGGCAACCCGTCCGCTCAGGCCGCATTGACCGCGAGCGGGCAGAACGCCGCGGCTCATGCGGACTCGGTGTGCCGTCTGGCGCGCCAGACGGCTCTGAGCGCTTCGAGTTCAGTACGAGGGAAATGCTCGTTCCACCGACCGCGGTAGCCGCTCTCCCCGTACTTCCGTGCCACCTCGTCGAAACACCGGATCACCGCGCGTACGACAGTTTCGACCGTCTGCCAACTCGACCAGATTTCGGAACCGGCGTTGTCGTGCAGACGGCCATCGGACAGCTCGAGCAGCCGGATCCATACATCATTTGTCTCACGGTAAAAAATCCAGCGGAACGCGGTGGGCTCCGCGTCGAACTGCACCCGCGTCTCACGCTCGCCGAGGATCAACCTCGCCACGGCGACCAACAAATCCTCCGGCGCCGCAGTGATACAGGAGGCGGTGACCTCCACGTCCGCGTCATGATCGGCAACGACCACGTCAGCCCAGCCGGTCCCGTTGAGGTGCCAGGTCACCGACATGCCAGCCACGGCTGCTCCCCTGAAATGTCTTAAGCCCGGAGGACACGCTACAAGTCCGCAGGACGTGTCGCATCCGCATATCCAGCCGGCTCCGCAGCGGTCACTTACCCGAAGCAAGCTTGACGGATGATCGGGCTGGATCGCACGCCCGCCGGCCGCAACGCACTCTGTCCGCTCATGCCGATGAGCGGGCGTTCGGCACCACTACCGGCCTTTCGTACCGGCACGCGCGGTGTCGCCTCAGGTCGATCGCGCGCTGTCGAGGTTCGAGCGGATGGTTTTGGTTGTGGGGTGGTCAGGTCCCAGCACCCGCGCGAAGTCGGCGAGGGTGACCACGAGCGTCGAACCGGCCACGCTCTTGAACCGGCCCGACCTGGCGCTATTCCTCGTGCTGCACGCGTTCGGTTTGCGTCTCGCAAGTAGCGCCGGGCACGGCGGCGTGGTCGCGCAGCGCGGTCCCGCAAGCGCAGAGGCGGGACACCTGTCCAGCTCGCCCACCAGGTCGCCCGCGCCGCGGACACCTAGCAGCACCTCGGCGCTCGCCGGTTACTGATCGCGGATCACGCTCGGCGCAACCCGGCATCGGGGTGCGGCGTGGCGGGTTACGCTGGGTCAATGACACTTTTGACTCGTGAGTGGTATGACCGGTTCTAACCGGCCATACCACTCACAAGGCAGTTAGGCAGGGGCTTGGCAGGAGGTGAAGGCGGTGTTGGTCTGCGCGGCGTAGATGCTCGCGCCGCCTTCGGGGTCGTTCTTGAGCGGCACGGTGATGGTGTCCTCGGCCGTCCAGGGGAAGCCCTGGATGTCGAACGTCCACACACCGGTGGCCTTGGTCGCCAGCTCGGACAGGGTGACCCAGCCGTAGTTCCGTGGCGGCACGGTCACGACCAGGCTATTGCCCATGTCCTGCTTGAGGTCCATGGAGATCTCGCCGTGTACCGAAGCGGAGACTTCGAGCTTGAGCAGCGCGACCTCGCCGCCGACCGTCAGCTGGGTCTGCAGGTTGAACCCGATGGTGTTCTTCCAGCCCGTGGAGGTGTTGAGGGAGAAGGTCCACGGAATCGACGAAGTCGTGCCGTTGAACCACACCGGCGAGACGCACACCGACGGCAGCAGCTTCGGCTTCTCCTGGCTGGTCGTGGACCACGAGCAGTTCGAGTGGTCCTTGGCGCACTTGGCGGCCGCGTAGTCGACGGCCGCGGTCCACGCCACCTGATAGGCGTCGGCGGGGATGATCCACTGCTGCGGCGCCGAACCGTCACAGTCGTTGGTGTAGGTCCCATTGTCGGTGGCGGGCGGAATCTGCGTGGTCAAGCACATGTTGTCGGATTCGTGGCGGATCATGAACGCCTTCTGCGGTGAACCGGAGATCGGCTGGAAGTACCACTTCTCGCTCGCGCGCCCATCGCAGGGCTGTTGCCGCACCTGATAGTGCGCGGCGGGCGCGTCGGCGCATTTGCCGGTGGTGTTGTTGACGATGGTGAACGACGAGACACCCGCTGTGGTGTTGACCCGCCAGCCCGTGGCAGCACCGGGCGCCGGGTTGACGACGAGCGCCACGCCGTTTTCGCGAGTGCCGTTCGGGACGTCCAGCAGCTTGCCGTTGCCCGCGTTGGCGAAGGTCACCTGGATCAGCGTCAACGCACTCTCGGTGTCCTGCGTTTCAGCCGAAGCCGGCGCCGCCGCGAATCCCGCTGTCACGCACAGCACCGCGAGAATGCTTGCCTGTCTTAAAAACATCGCTCTGTTTCCTTTCCTGAGGTCATGAGGACTCGTGAGTGGTAAGGGCGGTCAGAACCCGCCCTTACCACTCACGTGAGCTACTTGTTGCGCCATCTGCGCCAGGCCGAGGCCGCGGCGCTCGCAGCCGCTCCGGTGGCTAGGACCCCAGCCGTGACCGGGTCGGCGTGCCCGGTGGCGGCGTCGACGACATTCTTGATCGTCTTCACCGGCGCAGCTGTCCGCTCGGTCGTGTTCGTGACGCTCGCGTTCGTTTCCGCCGCACGCGACTGCTTCCGCTCCGACGCGGCGCCGTCCTTGATGCAGGAGGCCGTGCAGAAATGACCGGGATCGCCTGCCTTGGGGCACGTGTTGTGGACAAGCAGCGAATCCGCGCCCGCCCGGACGAGATAGGTGTGGATTTCGCTGACGCTGAGGTTGTAAACGGTCTGCTCGGCGACCTCGCCGCGGTCGAGAACCGAAGTGACGGTCAC
>NZ_JBHWEB010000052.1:0-61060 GCF_042734395.1 Amycolatopsis sp. NPDC059657
CTCGCTCACGTGCCGATTGACAACGCAGGCCAAGCCTTAACTACCCGGCATTGGGTTCTAACCGGTCTAAACACTCACGACCCCGATCAAGGCAGCCAGCGGCGGGCTTTCGTTATCTCGTCAGGCGAAAGTCCTTCGCAGGCGCGGATCTCGCCCTTGCGGACATCCACCAGTGTCGTCGCCAGTTCGGCGCCGAAAGTGGAGTTCAGCAGCTCGTCCGACTCGAACGCGGCGACGGCCTCGGCCAGCGTGGACGGCAGGCGTTCCGCGTCGGGGAGGGTGCCGGGGTCGACGTCGAGTGGCTCCGGCAGTTCCGCGTGGCCGAGCATTCCGTCGAGTCCGGCGAACAGCAGCGCGGCGACCACGAGATACGGATTCGCGGTCAGGTCGAAACACTTGACCTCGAGATTGGGTGAGCGCCCCGCGATCAGCCGCAGCGGCGCCTCGCGGTTTTCCAAGCCCCAGCAGCGATACACCCCGGCCCAGTGGTGCGGTTCGAGCCGCAGGTAGCTGACCACCGAAGGCGTGCCGATCGCCATCAAAGCGGGCAGGCGCCGAAGGATCCCGGCACTGAAACCCTCCGCGAGCGCGGTCATCCCGAACCGCCTGTCCCCGCCGCCGAACAGGTTCTCGCCACCGGCGGACACGCTCAAATGCACGTGTCCGCCATTGCCGACGCCCTCAGGCGCGAACTTCGGCGTGAACGACGCGCGCAGCCCGTGCGACTGGCTGACCTTGCGGATCGTCTCCCTGACCAGCACCAGCGTGTCCGCCGCGCCGAGCGGGTCCTCCGCGCGGACGGACAGTTCGAACTGGCCTGCCGCGTACTCGGGATGGATCTGCTCGACCTCGACCCCCTGACCGTCCAAAGCGGACACGACGGCGCGCAGGTAGTCCGCGTGCTCGGAAAGCCGGGTGTACCCGTACGCGGGACCGCCGACCGGCTCGTCCAGCACGGCCATCCACTCGACCTCGAAGGCCAGCTCGACGGTGAAACCGCGGGTGCCGAGCATCCGCGTGGCGTGTTTCGCGAGGCCGCGCGCGTCCTGCGGGTGGACCGCGCCGTCCTGGGTGCGCCGGTCGCCGGGTGCCCACGCCCAGCCCGGCTGCGCGGTGAGCACGGTCAGCCGGTCCAGGTCCGGGTGCAGCCGCAGGTCGCCGACGGGACCGCGGGAGTACCGCCCGCCGGTGATCTCGTCGTTGAACAGGAAGAAGTCGAACGAGTTCGACGCGCCGACGCCCCAGGCGGCGGCTTCGGCCAGCTTGCGCAGCGGGACCGCCTTGGTGCGGACGATGCCGCTGTTGTCGACGAACGTGGTCGCGACCAGTTCCACACCCTGCGCGGCCAGCGGGCCGGTCAATTCCTGGGCCCTTGCCTCAATGGCTGCCCGATCGAACTCGCTCATGGCTCCCCTATCGCGGTTGAATGCGGGTCATGTCCGGACTCAAGCGCACACTGTCGGTCTGGCAGGCCGTGGGCCTGTCCGTCGCACTCATGGCACCCAGCATGGCCGCGAACATCAACCCGCAGCAAACCGCGGCCGCGGCCGGGCGCGCCGTCCCGCTGGCGTTCCTGCTCTCGGCCGTCGGCGTGCTGCTGGTGGCCTACGGATTCGTCCGGATGTGCCAGTACTACCAGCACGCCGGGTCCGTGTACGCCTTCGTCGGGTCGACGCTCGGGCCGCGCGCCGGGGTGGTGTCCGGGATCGGCCTGCTGGGGACGTACACCTTCTACGCCGTGGTCACCTGCTCGGCGGCGGGCAACCTGGGCACCGCGTTCCTCACCCAGATGGGGGTCTGGGCGAACCCGCCCTCGTGGGCGCCGTTCGCGTTGACCGGCGTCGCGCTGGCGGGCGCCTTGCTGCTCGCGGTGGTGCCCGCGAAGCGCGGCACGAGCCTGCTGCTGATCGTCGAGTGCCTGACGGTCGCGGTCATCCTGCTGATCACGGTGATCATCGCGGTCCGGCTGGGCTCGCGCTCCGAGGTGCGACTTGACGTATTCCAACCCGAAACCGGACCGTCCGGCCTCTTCTTGGGTGCGGTGTTCGGGTTCCTCTCGTTCGCCGGGTTCGAAGCGGCCGCGACGCTCGGCGAGGAGACGCGTGACCCGAAGCGCAGCATCCCGCGCGCGATACTGTGGACGGCCTTGTTCGGCGGGGTGTTCTTCGTCGTGGTCACCGCGGTCGAGATGCTCGCTTTCGGCTCTGACGCGGCGAAATTCCACGATTCACCGTCGCTGCTCGGTGACCTCGGAACGGCCTATGTCGGCGCGTGGGTCGGCGATGTGATCACGCTCGGCGCGGCCGTCAGCGCGTTCGGCTGCTGCCTAGCCTGCGTGGTCGGCGGGTCGCGGCTGCTCTTCGCGCTCGGCCGGGACGCCTTCGAGGGCCGTGGGGTCGCCAAGACCTCCGAGAACGGCGCGCCCGCGGTCTCGGCGACCGTCGTCACCGGACTCGCCGCGCTGATCATCGTGGTCTGCGCGGTGTTCTTCGGTGCCACTCCGGCGGACACTTTCGCCTGGTCAGGGTCCATCGGGACGCTGATTCTGCTGATCGTCTACCTGCTCACGACACTCGGCTCGATCCGGCTCGTGTTCATCCAGCGCAAGCTCGCCGTGCCGCGCTGGCAGCTCGTTTTCCCACTCTGTGCACTCGTGCTGCTCGGATACACGGTCTATGTCAATGTCATCCCCTATCCGGAGTCAGGTCCGGCACAATGGTTCCCGGTGGTCGCCGCGACGGTGCTCGTGCTCGCCGTCGTGGCTGTGCTCGCCAGGCCAGCGTTCGCCCGTCGAGTGGGGGAGCGGTTGTCCCTCGCCGAAGGAGGAGCGTGACGGTACTGCCTTTCGTGGAGGATCTGCCGTTGGTGGATCACCACTGCCACGGCCTGGTCACCGCGGAACTGGACCGCGCGGGCTTCGAGGAGATGCTCACCGAGGCCGACACGGTGTCCCCGCTGGGCACGACCGTGTTCGAGTCGCTGATCGGGCTCGCGGTGCGCCGCTGGTGCGCGCCGGTGCTCGACCTGCCGACCCGCGCGCCGGCCGCCGAATACCTCGAGCGCCGCGCCGAACTCGGCGCCGACGAGGTCAACCGGCGCTTCCTGCGCGCCACCGGCATCACGGACTTCCTGGTCGACGGCGGATTCCAGCCCGACAGGCTGACCACGACCAAGCAGCTCGCCGGGCTCGCGGGCGCGCGGGCACACGACATCGTCCGGCTGGAGGTGGTCGCCGAGGACGTGGTCCGCGGCGGCACCACGGCGAGCGGTTTCGGCGACGCGTTCGCCGCCGAGCTGGCCCGTCGCGCGGCGGGCGCCGCCGGGGTCAAGTCGATCGCGGCCTACCGGGTCGGCCTCGCGCTCGCGGGGGAGCGCCCGAGCGCGGCGGAGGTCGCCGAGGCCGCGGGCAGCTGGCTGGCCAAAGTGGACACCGGCGACGAGGTCAGGCTGGTCGACGAGGTACTGCACCGGTTCCTCATCTGGACCGCGATCGATCTGCGGCTGCCGGTCCAGCTGCACGTCGGCTACGGCGACTCGGACGTCGACCTGCACCGGTGCGACCCGCTGCTGCTGACCGACCTGCTGCGGTCGACGCGCTCGTCGGGTGTGCCGATCCTGTTGCTGCACAACTATCCGTTCCACCGCAACGCCGCGTACCTCGCGCAGGTCTTCGAGCACGTGTTCGTCGACGTCGGGCTCGCGACGCACAACACGGGCTACCGGTCGTCCGCGGTGATCGCGGAGACGCTGGAGCTGGTGCCGTTCGGGAAGTTCCTGTTCTCCACGGACGCGTTCGGCCTCGCCGAGCTGTACCACCTGGGCACGCTGTTCTTCCGGCGCGGGCTCTCGGATTTCCTGTCGGCGGGACTCGAAGCGGACGAATGGTCCGAAGAGGACGCACTGCGGACCGCGTCACTCGCCTGCTTCGAAAACGCCCGTCGTGTATACCGGTTGGCAGAATGAACGACTTGCACGGACTCTGGGCGGATTGGCGCGCCGCCGTGTCTCACGAACTCCCCTTCGCGACGACGTTGCGCCATCGTCTGCACGCCGACCCCCGCATCTCCGGCGACGAGGAGGACACCGCGCTCGCGGTGCTCGAAGCCATGCCAGCGGGTGAAAGCCTGCGCGTCGCGAAGACCGGCCGCGCGCTGCGGCTGGGCTCGCCCGACGGCCCCGCGGTGGCGTTGCGCGCGGAACTCGACGCGCTGCCGGTGCTCGAACGGACCGGCGTCGCCTGGGCGTCCGAAACGGACTTGATGCACGCGTGCGGGCACGACGTGCACCTGGCCGCCTTGGTCGCGGTGTGCCGCGCGGCTGCCGAAATCGACTTGCCACAACCGATTCTCGCGTTGCTGCAACCGCGCGAGGAGACGCCGCCGTCGGGTGCGCTGGACATCGTCGACTCGGGAATGCTGCGCGACCAGCAGGTCACCGCGGTCATCGGCGCCCATGTGCAGCCGCGGTTGCCCGCGGGCGTGGTCTCGGTGGTGCCCGGCCCGATCAACGCGTCGACCGACGAGTTCGAGGTGGTCGTCACCGGCCACGGCGGCCACGCGGGCTACCCGCACCTGCTGCGCGACCCGATTCTGGCGCTGGCCCAGATCGTCGTGAGCCTCCAGCAGATCGCGTCCCGGCGGATCGACCCGGTCTCCGGGGCGGTCTGCTCGGTCGGGCGCATCCAGTCGGGCACGGCCGCGAACATCGTCCCCAACCAGGCGACGGCACTCGGCTCACTGCGCGTGATGCGCGACTCGGACCGTGAAGCCGCGTTGGCCAACCTCCGCGAGATCGTCCACGGCACCGCCCGCGCCTACGGCTGCGAGGCCGAACTGCGCATCATGCCGTGCGAGCCGGTGCTGCAGAACGACTCCGCGCTCGCGCTCGGCGCCGCCGGGTGGCTGACGGGCGGCGGTGTCACGGTCGACACGGCGTTCCGGTCCTTCGGCGCGGACGACTTCGCGCACTACTGCGGCTCGACGCGCGGGCTGATGATGTTCGTCGGCCTCGGCGACTCGGCGGGCGCGCCGACCTTGCACGACGAACGCTTCCTGCCACCCGACTCGTCCATCGAACTGGTCGCCACAGCGCTGGTCGCGGGCTACCTCGCCGCTCTGGGGTCGTGAGTGTTTTGACCGGTTAGAACCGGCCGTACCACTCACGACCCGAGCAGGCGGTGGCCGAGCTTGGTCAGGGTGAGCCGGACGCTCTGGCCCGCGCGGCGCGTGGTGAGCAGGCCGGCGTCGCGCAGGACCTCGAGGTGCGCCCAGATCGTCGACTGCGGGACGCCGAGCCGGATGGCCAGCTGGGTCGCCGACGAGGCGACCTGGAGTTCGGTCAGCACGCGGGCCCGCTCCGAGCCCAGCAGCCGCCCGAGCGTGCTGGACTGGCCGAGGTCGGCGCACGGGTAGACGAGCACCGGCGGCTGCTCGGGGTCGACCATCGTCACCGGCGCGCCCCAGCAGAAGGACGCGGGCACCAGGGTGAGGCCGCGGCCGCGGAGGTGGATCGTGTGGTCGCAGAGGTAATCGGCCTCCAGCACCGGGTAGCGCCAGCGGATCGACGGGTGCAGCCCGTTCAGGAGGCCGTCGACGCCGGTGCTCAGCGCCTGCCTGGCACGCAGCGCCCGGTCCGCCTCGACGGCCCGGCGCACGTCGGGCCAGCGGGTCAGCAGCGCCGACTCGTGGAAGTCGCGCAGGCCGGCGACCAGCCCGTCCAGGCGGCCGGTGTCGTGTGCTTCGCGGGCCCAGTCCGGGACCGTCGAGCCGTAGGTGAGCTCCAGGTCCTTGCGGACCGAGCGTTTCGGGAGGTGGAGCATCGCGTCGAAGTGCGCATCGATGTCGGCGTCGTCGAGCGGCGGGGTGAGGAAGTCGGGGAACGAGGTGCCCGGCGGGGCGAGCGCGGCGATCCGGCCGGCGTCGGCCGAGGCGCGCCAGGGCCGGAAGCGCTCGGGGGCGGTGTGGCTGTGCAGCGTATTGATGCCCAGCACCAGTTCCCAGAGCGGGTGCGGGTGCTCGGCGACCCGGACGCGACTCAGGTCGTCACGTGTGAAAACGATGCGCAGGACCATGGATTCCCCCACGGCCATCGTACCCGGCAATCGTTTGCCGGGAGGCTCACCGGGGTGTTCTCCTCCCGGGGGTGGGCGCGGCACGTTACGGTGACCCCGTGATTTCCGCTGCCGCTCCGTTACTGGCCACGATCCCCAGCCCTGATCGCGGGGTATGGCATCTCGGGCCGATCCCGATCCGGGCCTACGCGCTGTGCATCATCGCGGGCATCGTGGTGGCGCTCTGGTGGGGCGAGCGCCGCTGGATCGCGCGCGGCGGCTCGAAGGGCGCGGTCGTCGACATCGCCGTGTTCGCGGTGCCGTTCGGCCTGGTCGGCGGCAGGCTGTACCACGTCATCACCGACAATCAGCTCTACTTCGGCGAGGGCAAGAACCCGCTGAACGCGCTGCGCATCTGGGACGGCGGCCTGGGCATCTGGGGCGCGATCGCGCTCGGCGCGGTCGGCGCGTGGATCGCGTGCAAGCGCAAGGGCATCCCGCTGGCCGCGATGGCCGACACGCTCGCGCCCGCGATCGTGGTCGCGCAGGCGATCGGGCGGCTCGGCAACTACTTCAACCAGGAGCTCTACGGCGACCACACGGACCTGCCGTGGGGCCTGGAGATCTACGAACGCATCGACGCCGCGGGCAACCGTGACCTGCTCGGCGGTGTCGCGGTCGGGCACGTGCCGCTGGCCGACAGCCCCGTGCACCCGACCTTCCTCTACGAGCTGCTGTGGAACCTCGGCGTCGCGCTGCTCGTGGTCTGGGCCGACAAGAAGTTCAGGCTCGGGCACGGCCGCGCGTTCGCGGTGTACGTCGCGGGCTACACGGCGGGCCGGTTCTGGATCGAGAACATGCGCTCGGACTCCGCGAACCACATCTTCGGCCTGCGGGTCAATGTGTGGGTCTCGCTGCTGGTGTTCGTCGGCGCGGTCGTCTACCTCGTGCTCGCCAAGAAGAAGGGGCCGCGCGAGGCGCCGGAAACCTTGCGCGGCAATGATCCCGACGACGCCGAAGACACTGTGGACAGTCCGGAGACGCCGGTCGAAGAGCCCGAGAAGAAGGCCGACGAAGAGCCGGCCGACGTCACGGCCGGTGCGTCAGCGCCGGACGAGGCCCCGGCCGGTGACGAGCGGAAGGTCGAGGGCGGTCAGTAGCCCCGGAGGCGCCGCCACCACGGCCGGGATCGCGTTCACCAGTCGCATCGCGGTGGCCTTGAGCCCGGCCGTGTTGTGGTCGCCGTCGGTGCCGAGCAGCCGCAGGTCGAGCGTGTAGTTCGGCTCGCCGGTGACCTGCACGCGATAGCACCCCTGGCCGGTCGGCTGCTGCCAGTCGGGGCCGAGATCGGGCCGCAGCCGCGTGATGTGCTCGAGCACGCAGACCGGGCGGCCGCCGAGCATGCCCCGCACCTCGAAGTGCAGCGCCGCCACGGTGCCCTCCTCGATCGTCCCGGACGCGATCTCGAACGTCTCCGGCGCGGGCAGGCGCTCGTAGCTCTCCTCGACCGAGTCGAGTTCGACGTCCAGGCCGGCCGCGAGCTGACGCACGACACTGCCCCAGGCGAGGCTGAGCACGCCGGGCTGCAGCAGCAATGGCAGCTCGTCCATCGGCTTGCCGAAGCCCATGATGTCGAACAGCACCTTGCCGTTGTCGTACGTCGAGTAGTCGAGGATCTCCAGGCAGCGCACCTCTTCGATGCGCTCGCACACCCCGGTCAGCACGAGCGGCAGCCAGTCGTTGGCGAAACCGGGGTCGACGCCGTTGACCCACAGCGAAGCTCCGCCCGCCCGCGCGGCCTCCCTGATCGGGTCGCTCAGTTCGGGCGGCACGACGCCGTCGGGGTACTGCAGGAACACCGGGCTGCTGGAGACGACGTTGATGCCGGCCGCGAGGAACCGCTTGAGGTCTTCGACGGCTTCCATCAGCCGGTCGTCGGCCATCGCGGTGTAGACGACGCAGTCCGGTTTCAACGCCAGCAGCGCGTCGGCATCCGTGGTCGCGGTGACGCCGAGCGTCCTGCCGAGACCGGCCAGCTCACCGGCGTCCTTGCCTTCTTTGTCCTTTGAGGACACCCAGACGCCTGCCAGTTCGAGATCCGGCCTGGCGTCGATGCCCGCGATCGCGTGCCTGCCGACGTTTCCCGTGCTCCACTGAACGATCTTCATAGGTCGGGCAGCCCCAGTTCCAGGTTGGGTGTTTGCAGTCCACCGTCCACTTCGAACACTTTGCCGGTGACGAACTGCCCGGCTCGTGACACGAGATAGACGATGGTGGCGGCGATGTCTTCGGCCTCGCCGATCCGGCGCAGGGGAGTGGCGTCCTCCATTTTCCCGCGCAGCTCGGGGTTGTTGACCACGATGTCCAAAGCGGACGTCGCGACCGAGCCGACCGAGATCGCGTTGACCCTGATGCGCGGCGCGAGGTCCGTCGCGGCGAGCCGGGTGTACTGCGCGAGAGCGCCTTTCGCGGTGCCGTAGGCGAGAAAGCCGCGCCCGGCGAGCCTGCCCATCACCGACGAGATGTTGACGACCGCGCCGCCGTCGCCCCCGAGCATGGCGGGTGCGGCGGCCACGGTGAGCGCGTGCGCGGTGGAAACGTTGAAACGAAAGGCTTCTTCGAGGAAGTCGGTCGACGTTTCGAGTATCGGGCGGGGATAGGTCCCGCCCACGTTGTTGACGACGATGTCGAGCCTGCCGAACGCTTCTGTCGCGGCCTGTGCGAGTTCGGCGGCTTTGGCCGGGTCGCTCAGGTCGGCCGCGACCACGTGCGCGCGGCGTCCGGTGGCTTCGACCTGCTTGGCGACGAGGTCGAGCTGATCACGGGTGCGGGAGGCGATCACCACGTCGGCGCCCGCTTCGGCCAGCGCGACCGCGGTGGCCGCGCCGATCCCTCGTCCGGCGCCGGTGACCACGGCGACCTGCCCGGTGAGCTGGAAACGGTCCAGGATCATGGGGCAAAACTGTAACACGTTCTACTGTGGAAATCCCGCACTGAAGAAGAGGGGCCGGGGCGTTACGATCGGAAGGATCGAGCGCGACCTATACTTAGCGGTACGAAGCACTCGCGTGACATCAAGAACGACGTCGTTCTGACCATCCAGATCGTTACCGTTCAGGTGAACAGTGCGTCGCATCTCATGCTGCCGATACGTTTCCTGGGTGTTAAAGTCGCGCTAACGAGCGGGCCATCGTCGTCCCGTGCGCACTGGACCTGGGGATTTCCACCACTGAGCACGAATACGACGAAGGAGGTCCCTTCATGATCTTCTCCGCCATGCCCGAGAAGCAGGGTCTTTACGATCCCGCCGCCGAGCAGGACTCCTGCGGCGTCGCCATGGTCGCCGACATCCATGGGCGACGCACCCATGGCATCGTCACCGACGGACTGGCCGCCCTCACCAACCTTGACCACCGCGGTGCCGCGGGCGCCGAGCCGACCAGCGGCGACGGCGCCGGCATCCTCCTGCAGCTGCCTGACGAGCTGCTTCGCGACGAGGTCGACTTCGAGCTTCCTGAGGCCGAGCAAGGAAAACACCGTTACGCGGCCGGGATCGCGTTCCTGCCCGCCGGCACCGAAGACCGTCGCAAGGCCGTCGAGCTCATCGAGCAGGTCGCGACCGAAGAGGGCTTGAACGTACTCGGCTGGCGCGAGGTGCCGATCGATCCTGACAAGGCCTATCTCGGCCCGACGGCGCGGTCGGTCATGCCGCATTTCGCCATGTTGTTCGTGGCGGGGCACGGACTCGGCCCGAGCGGGCTCGAACTGGACCGGCTCGCGTTCTGCCTGCGCAAACGCGCCGAGCACGAGACCGAGGCCGCGGGCGTCGGCACCTACTTCTCGTCGCTGTCGTCGCGCACGCTGGTCTACAAGGGAATGCTCACCCCCGAGCAGCTCCCGCTGTTCTTCACCGACCTGGCCGACACCCGGCTGGCCAGCGCCATCGCGCTGGTGCACTCGCGGTTCTCGACCAACACCTTCCCGTCGTGGCCGCTCGCGCACCCGTTCCGGTTCGTCGCGCACAACGGCGAGATCAACACCATCCGCGGCAACCGCAACCGCATGCGCGCCCGTGAGGCGCTGCTCGAGTCGACGCTGGTGCCCGGCGACCTGAACAGGCTCTTCCCGATCTGCTCCGCCGACGCGTCCGACTCCGCCTCCTTCGACGAGGTGCTGGAGCTGCTGCACCTCGGCGGCCGCACCCTGCCGCACGCGGTGCTGATGATGATCCCGGAGGCGTGGGAGAACCACACCACCATGGACCCGGCGCGGCGCGCGTTCTACAAGTTCCACGCCAGCCTGATGGAGCCGTGGGACGGCCCCGCCTGTGTCACCTTCACCGACGGCACGCTGGTCGGCGCGGTGCTCGACCGCAACGGCCTGCGCCCGGCGCGCTGGTGGCAGACCGCCGACGGCCGCGTCGTGCTCGCCAGCGAGGCGGGCGTGCTCGACGTCGCACCCGCCGACGTCGTCGCGAAGGGACGGTTGAAGCCGGGCCGGATGTTCCTGGTGGACACCGAGGCCGGGCGGATCGTCAACGACGACGAGGTCAAGTCCGAACTCGCCAGGCAACTTCCCTACGAAAGTTGGTTGCACGCCGGGCTGCTGCAGATCGCCGAGCTGCCCGACCGCGACCACATCGTGCAGAGCCACGACTCCGTGCTGCGCCGCCAGCAGTCCTTCGGCTACACCGAAGAAGAGCTGAAGATCCTGCTCGCGCCGATGGGCGAGAAGGGTGCCGAGCCGCTCGGCTCGATGGGCACCGACACCCCGCCCGCGGTGCTGTCGCAGCGATCCCGGCTGCTCTACGACTACTTCAAGCAGAACTTCGCGCAGGTCACGAACCCGCCGCTGGACGCGATTCGCGAAGAGCTCGTCACCTCGATGAAGCGCATCATGGGCCCGGAGCAGAACCTGCTGGAGCCGGGCCCCGCGTCCTGTCGCCACATCCAGCTGCCGTACCCGGTCATCGACAACGACGAGCTCGCCAAGCTCATCCACATCAACGACGACGGCGACCTGCCGGGGTTCTCCTGCTCCGTCCTTTCCGGACTGTACGAAGTGGACGGAGGAGCCGAGGCGCTGGCCGACGCGATCGAGCGGGTCCGGCGTGAGGCGTCCGAGGCCATCTCGGCTGGCGCGCGCACGCTGGTGCTGTCCGACCGGGACTCCGACCACCGGATGGCGCCGATCCCGTCGCTGCTGCTCGTGTCCGCGGTGCACCACCATCTGGTGCGCACCAAGGAAAGGCTGCGCGTCGCGCTGGTCGTCGAGAGCGGCGACGCCCGCGAGGTGCACCACATCGCGCTGCTGCTCGGCTACGGCGCCGCGGCCGTCAACCCGTACCTGGCCTTCGAGTCCATCGAGGACTTGATCGCCACCGGCGCGCTGCCGCAGATGGAGCCGATCAAGGCCATCCGCAACTACGTGCAGGCGCTGGTCAAGGGCGTACTGAAGATCATGTCCAAGATGGGCATCTCGACCGTCGGCGCGTACACCGCGGCGCAGGCGTTCGAATCCTTCGGCCTGTCACAGGAACTGCTCGACGAGTACTTCACCGGCACGGTCTCGAAGCTCGGTGGCGTCGCGCTCGACGTGCTGGCCGAAGAGGTGGCCGTGCGGCACCGCCGCGCGTATCCGGACAACCCGACCGACCGGGTGCACCGCAGGCTCGACACCGGCGGCGAGTACGCGTACCGCCGCGAGGGCGAGCTGCACCTGTTCACCCCGGAGACCGTGTTCCTGCTGCAGCACGCCAGCAAGACCGGCCGCGAAGAGGTGTACCGCAAGTACTCCGACGAGGTGCACCGGCTCTACCGCGAGGGCGGCACGCTGCGCGGGCTGTTCGCGTTCAAGACCACCCGCGAGCCGATCCCGGTCGACGAGGTCGAGTCGGTCGAGGCGATCTGCAAGCGGTTCAACACCGGCGCGATGTCCTACGGCTCGATTTCGGCCGAGTCACACGAAACACTGGCCATCGCCATGAATCGCATCGGCGGCCGGTCGAACACCGGCGAGGGTGGCGAGGACCCGGAGCGGCTCTACGACCCCGAGCGGCGCAGCGCGATCAAGCAGGTCGCGAGTGGACGGTTCGGTGTCACGAGCGAGTA
This sequence comes from Amycolatopsis sp. NPDC059657, assembly GCF_042734395.1. NCBI lineage: Bacteria > Bacillati > Actinomycetota > Actinomycetes > Pseudonocardiales > Pseudonocardiaceae > Amycolatopsis > Amycolatopsis sp. NPDC059657. The sequence continues at coordinate 12,160 of NZ_JBHWEB010000052.1, forward strand.
CCTGGTCAACGCCGACGACATTCAGATCAAGATGGCGCAGGGCGCCAAGCCGGGCGAGGGCGGTCAGCTGCCGCCGAACAAGGTGTACCCGTGGATCGCGCGGACCCGGCACTCCACACCGGGCGTCGGGCTGATTTCCCCGCCGCCGCACCACGACATTTACTCCATTGAGGACCTCGCTCAGCTCATTCACGACCTGAAGAACGCGAACGAGCAGGCACGGATCCACGTGAAGCTGGTGTCTTCACTGGGTGTCGGCACGGTCGCGGCCGGTGTGTCCAAGGCGCACGCGGACGTCGTGCTCATCTCCGGCCACGACGGCGGCACCGGCGCTTCGCCGATGAACTCGCTCAAGCACGCGGGCACGCCGTGGGAGATCGGCCTCGCCGAGACGCAGCAGACGTTGCTGCTCAACGGTTTGCGTGACCGGATCACCGTGCAGGTGGACGGCGCGATGAAGACCGGCAAGGACGTCGTGATCGCGGCGCTGCTCGGCGCCGAGGAGTACGGTTTCGCGACCGCGCCGCTCGTCGTCGCGGGCTGCGTGATGATGCGGGTGTGTCATTTGGACACTTGCCCGGTCGGCGTCGCGACCCAGAACCCGGAGCTGCGCAAGCGGTACACCGGCCAGGTCGACCACGTGGTGAACTTCTTCAAGTTCGTCGCGCAGGAAGTCCGGGAAACGTTGGCTTCACTGGGTTTCCGGTCGCTCGACGAGGCCATCGGGCACGCCGAGTTCCTCGACACCGACGAGGCCGTCCAGCACTGGAAGGCCTCCGGGCTCGACCTCAAGCCGATCTTCGAGATGCCGTCCGAGACCCCGTACGGCGGCGCGAGGCGGCGCACGCGCGGGCAGGACCACGGGCTCGAGCACGCGCTCGACCGCACGCTGATCCAGCTCGCCGAGGCCTCGCTCGAGGACGCGCACCCGGTCAAGCTCGAACTGCCGGTGCGCAACGTGAACCGGACGGTCGGCACGCTGCTCGGCTCCGAGATCACCCGGCGCTACGGAGGCGAAGGCCTGCCGGAGGACACGATCAACGTGGTGCTCACCGGTTCGGCCGGGCAGTCGCTCGGCGCGTTCCTGCCGCGCGGCATCACGCTCGACATGGTCGGCGACGCCAACGACTACGTGGGCAAGGGCCTGTCCGGCGGGCGGATCATCGTGCGCCCGCACCCGGACGCGAAGTTCGCGGCCGAGCGGCAGACCATCGCGGGCAACACGCTCGCGTACGGCGCGACCGCGGGCGAGATGTTCCTGCGCGGTCAGGTCGGCGAGCGGTTCTGCGTGCGGAACTCGGGCGCGACCGTGGTCGCCGAGGGCGTTGGCGACCACGCCTTCGAGTACATGACCGGTGGCCGGGCCGTGGTGCTCGGGCCCACCGGGCGCAACCTGGCGGCCGGCATGTCCGGCGGGGTGGCGTTCGTGCTCGACCTCGACCGCAAGAAGGTCAACCACGAGATGGTCGATCTCCAGCAGCCGCAGTCCGATGACATGGCATGGCTGAAGAAGATCGTGCAGAAGCATTACGACCTGACCCGCTCGGCCGTCGCGGCTTCACTGCTCGGCGACTGGCCCCGGCGGTCGGCGTCGTTCACCAAGGTGATGCCGCGTGACTACCAGCGGGTGCTGGACGCGGCGAAGGCGGCACGCGCGGCTGGCCGCGATGTCGACGAGGCGATCATGGAGGCGGCTCGTGGCTGACCCGACCGGTTTTCTGAAGCACGACCGCGAAGAGCCGAAGAAGAAGTCCACTGAGGACAGGCTCGCGTCGTGGGGCGAGGTGTACGCGGACATCCCGCCCGCGGTGCGCAACGAGTCCGTGCGCAAGCAGGCTTCGCGCTGTATGGACTGCGGTATCCCGTTCTGTCACTCGTCCGGTTCCGGGTGCCCGCTGGGCAACCTGATCCCCGAGTGGAACGACCTGGTCCGCCGCGGCGACTGGGAAGCGGCGAGCGACCGTCTACACGCGACTAACAACTTCCCAGAGTTCACCGGGAAGCTGTGCCCCGCGCCCTGCGAGGCGGGATGCGTACTGTCCATTTCGGACCTGTCAGGCGGCCCGGTCTCGATCAAGCGTGTCGAGCAGACGATCGCGGACCAGTCGTGGGAAGCGGGCTACGTCCAGGCGCAGGTCTCGTCCGTCTCATCGGGACAGAAGGTGGCCATCGTCGGCTCCGGCCCGGCGGGTCTCGCGGCGGCCCAGCAGCTGACGCGTGCCGGTCACGAGGTGACCGTGTACGAGCGCGACGACCGGCTCGGCGGCCTGCTGCGCTACGGCATCCCCGAGTTCAAAATGGAGAAGAAGGTCCTCGACCGCAGGCTCACCCAGCTGCGCAAGGAAGGCACGAAGTTCGTCACCGGCTGCGAGGTCGGCGTCGATCTGTCCATTGAGGACCTGCGAGCCCAGTACGACGCGGTGGTGCTGGCCGTCGGCGCGTTGCGTGGCCGTGACGACAAGACCACCGAGGGCCGCTCGCTTGCGGGCATCCACCTCGCGATGGAACACCTGGTTCCCGCCAACCGCCAGGTCGAAGGCGACGGACCGTCCCCTGTGGACGCTCAGGGCAAGCACGTGATCATCATCGGCGGTGGCGACACCGGCGCCGACTCGTACGGCACCGCGACCCGCCAGGGCGCGCTTTCGGTCACCCAGCTCGACCAGTACCCGACCCCGCCCTCGGTCCGCGACGACGACCGTTCGCCGTGGCCGACCTGGCCGTACATCCTGCGCACGTACGCCGCGCACGAGGAGGCGGGCGAGCGCAAGTTCGCGGTCGCGGTCAAGCGTTTCGTCGGCGACTCCGACGGCCACGTCCGTTCGATCGAGCTGCAGCGTGTCCGTGTCCAGAAGGACCGCGCGACAGGCCGCCGCGAGGTCATCCCGGTCAACGACGAGATCGAGACCCTGCCCGCGGACCTGGTCCTGCTGGCGATCGGCTTCGAGGGCGTCGAGCACATGGCGCTCCTCGACGGACTCGGGTTGTCGCTGACCCCGCGCGGCACGCTCTCCTGCGGCCCGGACTGGCAGACCGAAACCCCGGGCGTCTTCGTCTGCGGCGACGCCCACCGCGGCGCTTCCCTTGTCGTGTGGGCGATCGCGGAAGGCCGCTCGGTCGCGCACGCGGTCGACGCCTTCCTCACCGGCGCCTCGGACCTCCCGGCCCCGGTCCACCCGACCGCCTTGCCGTTGGCTGTGGTTTAAGGGCTCGTGAGCGTTGCGGGCGGTTCTATTCGAGGGGAAAGCCAAATGTGGCGTGCCCCAGGGCAGTTGGGTGAGGGCCTCTCTCACCCAACCCAAGTTTGATGAGGGCCTCCCTCACCCAGATATGCGGGTGAGGGAGGCCCTCACTCGAGCCGGGGAGTGCACGAGCACGCCACCTTTGGCCTTCCGTGCGATAGCCGTCGAAAACGCTCACGGCCCCCGGCCGGTGGGTCGCGTAGCGTGCCCGTGTGCGCAACGTCAACTTGATGGGCACCGGGATCGCCGGGCTGCCCGAGTCGCTGTGGGATTCGGCCGACCTCGAAGTGCTGAACGTCGGCGATAACGAGCTCGATGTCTTGAGTCCCCGGATCGCCGAGCTCGCCGGACTTGTCGAGTTCTACATTCACGGCAACCGGCTGACGGCCGTGCCCGACTCGATCGGTGAACTCCGCGGCTTGACCGTACTCGACCTGGGGCACAACCGGCTCGAACAGCTGCCGCCCGGCATCGGCCGATTGTCCTCATTGGAGTTCCTGTACGTCAGCGACGGCGCGCTCGAGGAATTGCCGGAAGAGATCGGCGAGCTGGCTTCGTTGCGCTATCTCGGCGCGACGGACAATCGGCTGGGTTCCTTGCCAGCGGCCATCGGCAGCCTCAAGAAGCTGGTGGAACTCCGGTTGTACGGCAACCGGCTCACCACGCTCCCGGACTCGATTTCCGGCTTGGAGCGGTTGCTGGAACTGCACTTGGACAGGAACCGGATCACTCACCTGCCCGCGGGCGCCGCGGGGCTGTCCGAGTTGCGCATACTCAGCCTGCGCGGCAACGCGCTGACCGAGTTTCCCAGTCAGATAGCGGGATTGCCGCGGCTTCAGTACCTGGATCTCCGGTCGAACCGGATCCGCCGGTTGCCGGAGACACTCGCGGGGCTGCCCGCGCTGGAGAAGTTGGACCTGCGCTGGAACCCGCTGACCGGAGAGCCGCCTTGGCTGCGGGCGCTCATCGAACGCGGATGCCGCGTCTACCGATCGCGGACGGCGGCTTTGGGCTGAGGCTGTCAGCCGCGCAGCGCGGCCAGGATCGCCCAGAAACCGAAGCCGCCGACCACCAGTCCCATCACGGTTCCCGAAAGCACCTCGGCGAGCGTGTGGTCACCCAGCTCGACGCGCGACCAGCACACCCAGGCCACCAGCGGCAGCAACACCCATGCCCACGGCCCGTACGTGAAGAGCAGCACCACCAGCGCGCTGACCGCGACGGCCGCGTGCAGCGAGATCTTGAACTTGAAGCCGAACGTGATCGCCACGCTCACCACGAGCGAGGCCAGCATCGACGCGGCCAGTGCGATGATCTCGTCCGGCGCGTGCCACGCCACCAGGACCACGAAACCCGTGCCGAGCGAAATGCCCGCCACCAGCAGCGGCACCGCTCGGCCGGCGCGGTTGGTCACGTGGTGGCCGTCCCACTTCCCCTTGCGGGCGCCGCGGACGATGACGGCCATCGGGATCAGGGAGCCGGTCACGGCGACGAGCAGGCCCCACAGCAGGGTCGGGCCGAGGCGTCCGGTGGCCATCCAGGCGACGGCTAAGGGCAGGCCGAGCACCCAGACCCAAGGCGCCAGCAACTCGGTGCCCCAGCGGGCGAAGCGATGCACGGCGAAACCGTAGCGGGTAGCCCGAATGGCCGCGCAGAGCGGCCGATCAGCGGCTTGTACGCAGAGTAGTCAGCGACTTACTTTCGAGTAGCTCTTTCGGCAATTCACCGTCAACGCAGAAGGTGGGTGTGTCATGAAGCGAACTTCGCTGGCAGCGCTTCTGGTGGCGCTTTTCGGGCTGGTGGCTCCACCGGCTCACGCCGGGCCCGAACACTGGACCGCGCAGGACATGCGCGAAGCCATCCCGATGGAACAGCTTGTCAGGGCACCCGCCTTCACGCCGAAGGATGTCGAAAAGGGTCTCCCGATGAGCATCCCGAACGGCGGGGGCGCGTGGACCGGCTCCGGCAAGATCACACAGACGGCGGGGCGGGTGTTCTTCACCATGCAGGGCCGGAAGGCCTCGTGCTCCGGTGACGCCGTGACCAGCACCAACGGCAGCGTGGTCGTCACCGCCGGGCACTGCGTCAAGTACCAGGGCGCCTTCCACACCGACTGGGTCTTCGTGCCCGGCTACAACAACGGCAACGCCCCGTACGGCCAGTGGGCGGCCAAGACCACGCTGACCACGCCTCAGTGGCAGGCCAGTGAGGACATGAACTACGACGTCGGCATCGGCGTGGTCAACCAGCTCAACGGCCAGCGCCTCACCGACGTGGTCGGCGCGCAGGGGATCGCCTTCAACCAGGCACGCAACCAGTCGATGTACACCTTCGGCTACCCGGCCGCGGCGCCGTACGACGGCACCAAGCTCATTTACTGCAGCGGGTCCACGATCACCGACTTCCTGCTCACCAAGGACCACGGGATGAGCTGCAACATGACCGGCGGATCGAGCGGCGGGCCGTGGTTCCTGAACTTCAACGAGGCCACGGGCACCGGCATCCAGGCGTCGGTGAACAGCTTCGGTTACGTGTTCTTGCCCAACTACATGTTCGGCCCGTATTTCGGCACCGACGCGCAGAACCTGTACAACAAGGCCCAGACCACGTAGTTCCACTTTTTGAGAGAATCGTCCCGGCGGGCGGGAGGAGATCGGGGAGCTTTATCCTGGTCGAGTGAACTGGACAGTGGACGTTCCCGTCGACACGCTCCCCGAACTCCCCCCGTTGCCACCCGAGCTGCGTGCGCGCCTCGACGAAGCACTGTCGAAGCCGGCCGCCCAGCAGCCGGAGTGGCCAGACCCCGAGCTCACCAGGCGCGTTCGCAGCCTGCTGGAGAGCGTTCCCCCGATCACCGTGCCCAACGAGATCGACCGGCTGCGCTCGCACCTGGCGATGGTGGCGCGCGGCGAGGCCTTCCTGCTGCAGGGCGGCGACTGCGCCGAGACGTTCGAGTCCAACACCGAGCCGCACATCCGCGCCAACCTGCGCACCCTGCTGCAGATGGCCGTCGTGCTCACCTACGGCGCCAGCCTGCCGGTGGTCAAGGTCGGCCGCATCGCGGGCCAGTACGCCAAGCCCCGCTCGAACACCACCGACTCGCTCGGCCTGCCGGTGTACCGCGGCGACATCATCAACTCGCTCGTCGCCAAGCACGAGCTGCGGGTCCCCGACCCCGGCCGCATGGTCCGCGCGTACGCGAACGCCGGCGCCGCGATGAACCTCGTCCGCGCGCTGACCGCGGCCGGCATGGCCGACCTGCACCAGGTGCACGACTGGAACAAGGACTTCGTGCAGCGCTCGCCCGCCAGCGAGCGGTACGAGGCGCTGGCCGCCGAGATCGACCGCGGCCTGCGGTTCATGTCGGCCTGCGGGGTCACCGACACCTCGCTGCAGTCCACCGAGATCTTCGCGAGCCACGAGGCGCTGCTGCTCGACTACGAGCGCGCCATGCTGCGGATGGACAACGCCGACGCGGCCAACCCGAAGCTCTACAACCTCTCGGCGCACTTCCTCTGGGTCGGCGAGCGCACCCGTCAGCTCGACGGCGCGCACATCGCGTTCGCGGAGCTGCTGGCCAACCCGATCGGCCTCAAGATCGGCCCGACGACCACGCCGGAGCAGGCCGTCGAGTACGTCCGCCGCCTCGACCCGCGCAACGAGCCCGGCAGGCTCACGCTGATCGCGCGGATGGGCAACGGCAACGTCCGCGAGGTGCTGCCCGCGATCGTCGAGAAGGTCGAGGCCAGCGGCCACAAGGTGATCTGGCAGTGCGACCCGATGCACGGGAACACGCACGAGTCGTCCACCGGCTACAAGACGCGGCACTTCGACCGCATCGTCGACGAGGTGCAGGGCTTCTTCGAGGTGCACCGCAAGCTGGGCACCTACCCCGGCGGCATCCACGTCGAGCTGACCGGCGAGGACGTCACGGAGTGCCTCGGCGGCGCGCAGGAGATCTCGGACGTCGACCTGGCCGGTCGCTACGAGACCGCCTGCGACCCGCGCCTGAACACCCAGCAGTCGCTCGAGCTGGCCTTCCTGGTCGCGGAGATGCTGCGCAGCTGAGACCGCTCACACGAAGGCCCCCATCACCCGGTGATGGGGGCCTTCGTCCGTTTTCAGCCCTGCCTGAAATGACAGCGCCATGGCAGGACTCTGGGTCAGTATCCAGGCCATGATCAAGACGACGACTCTCGTCGCCCTCGCGGGCGCGGCACTGACCATCGGCACGTCACTGGCACCGGCCGCCTCGGCCACGACGGCGGGTGACCCGTACCGGTGCGTCGACGGCAACGTCTGTGTGTGGCAGGACCCCGGCTACGCGGGCGGCCTCGCGCAGTTCGGCCTGGTGTACCTGAACTACCAGAACGCGATCTACGACAACGGCCTCGGCGTCAACGACACGGTCACCTCGATCTTCAACCGCACCCGCGATCGCATCAACTTCTACCGGAACTCCGGCGCGAACATCAGGGACCTCTGCTTCACGGTCGAGCCGGGCGCCTCGGTCTACAACCTCGCGGGCTCCGGCTGCGACGACGCCATCAGCTCCCACTACTCGGTGAACCTCTGAACGGCGTTCTAGGCGAGCAGCTGGGCCGCCGACTTGGCGACGGCGTCGGCGAGGCCGCCGATGTCCGGCACCGCGGCGCCGTTCGCCTGGAGTCCGATGTGGATCCCGCCGCGATACGGCGAGACCGCGAAGCCTAACGCCTGGCGAGGCGCCAGCGGGACGAGCGGATACATCTCCGTCAGCTGGGCGCCGTCGAGCGACATGCGCACGTTCGGCAGCGGCACGTTCGTCACGACCGTGTCGAACAGCAGCGGCGCCGCCTGACCGGTCACCCGGCCCGTCAGGCGGTGCAGCATGGTCGGCACACGTCCGGCCAGCAGAGGGAACGCTCCGGCGCCCTTGGACGGCCCTGAAGCCTTGTTACGCGCCATCGCGCGGCGCACGATGCGCAGCCGTTCAATCGGGTCGTCCTCGCCGATCGGCAGCTCGCACAGGTATCCCGAAAGCTTGTTGCCGCCGACCTGCTCGGTCTCACGCGCACGCACGCTCACCGGAATCAGCGCGCGCAGCGAGCGCCCGTCGGCGCGCTGGCCGCGGTTCACCAGCCAGCCACGCAGCGCGCCGGCCAGTACCGCGAGGATCACGTCGTTCGCGGTCCCGCCGTGCTCCTTGCGGATGCGGCGCACGTCGGTCATCTCCAGCCGGACGAAGCCGACGCGGCGTTCCTTCGACGACGGCGCGGTGATCGGCGAGATCGGATACGGGCGAGTGGCTCGGACCACTGACCGTGCGATCGACGCCGTTTCGCCTGCCTGGGACAGCGTCGAGCCGATCGTGTCCAGCAGCGTGTCCAAAGTGGACCGGTCGGACGTTTCCACGACCGCCGGTTTACGGCGAGCGGGCACCGTGATGTCGTCCAGCAGTCCGGAGGCGATCGCGAAGGCGCCGGCGCCATCGGTCAGCGCGTGGTGCAGCTTGAGCAGCAAGGCGAAGTCGTCGCCCGGCAATCCGGTGACAAGATGCAAGTCCCACAAGGGTTTGCTGGTGTCGAGCGGCTCCGCGATCCAGCGCGACGCGTAGGCGGCGAGCGGGTCGGGCTCGTACAGGGTGCTCACCCGGTGCAGGTGAATATGTTGCAGTGGCGTGAAATCCGGGTCATCGGACCAATTCATCGCACCAGGCGGGAAGAACGCGGGCGTGGCGAGCCTGCGGAATTGGGGAATCCTGGCCGCGCGTTCGGCGAGCAGGACGGCCAGCTGAGGAGGATCGATCGGCTTGCGGGGACGGAACGTCACCACCGCCCCCATGTGCATGGGTGTGTTTTCGCCTTCCATGCTTAGGAAAGCGACATCGAGTCCGCTGAGCTGAGTGCCCGACATCCAAGACCTTTCGACCGAGGCGAGTAGGGGGAATTGCCCATACTGCACCAGCCACACATGACGGGGGAGTGGTCCTTATGTTTCGTTGGCGCTAACGGCGGTCTCTTTCACCCGATCGGGGGCGAAGATTCTGTCATGCGCGAAAGTGTTGCACGTGCAGCGTGCACGTGAACCCGGCTCGAGGTCAGGTTAGGGGCCCCACTGGGGTGGCGTGGATCACGCCCGTGGCGCGGACTCGCCACCGGGTTCCTGGGCGCCGAAAGCACTCCAGCCGTCCGAGGCGTCCGGCGTGTGCCGGGTGACTCTGCGTATCGGGAGTCCGTGATGGACACGCTTGGGCAGCCCCGGCCAGATCTCCTTGGCGTCCGCGGCGGACTTGCGGATCAGCGTGCCGTCGAGCTCGGTGCGGGTCTCTTCGATCTCGCGCTCCAGCCACTGCACGACCACCTGCATGGGACCGTCCGGTGGCAAGGGCCAGATGAACACGTCATGCCGGAAGTGGAAGCTGCTGCCGCCGCCGCTGTCCGCCCGCAGCACGGGAGTGTCCGGTTTGGTGGGTGACGGCATCGAGATCGTGTCCGAACCGGCGCGCCTGCCGTCGGCGAACAGGACGCCGATCAGCAGCGCGTTGCGGTCGGGGACGCGGCGGTGGTCGACCAGCTTGGTCTTGGACTCGTCGAGCAGGTTGTCCCGCGAATACACCGAGACCCGCAGTGTCAGCGACTCCGGCCAGACGTCGATGTTGCGCAGTGCGACGATGGTCCGCTCGGAGCGGCCGAGCGGCAGTGACCACGGCAGTATCGCCGGGACGATGTACTCGGTGGGCGCGCCCGTCCACGGCCGCCCCGGGTACCCGTGTAGCTCTTTCTCGGGTACCGGGAACAGCGGCCGCGGACGAGGCTCCTCTTCGAAGAAGTTCATCGCCTAGTACTTTTCGCGATTTCCCTCGGTTGCGCAATCGTTGAACGGGGCAGGACTCAGTCCTTGGACGTCAGATCCTTGGTGGTGAAGTCGCTGACGTTCACTTCGCCGTTGTTCTTCGACGGCTTGTCCGGCGAAGCCGACTGGCCCATGGCGTCCATCAGCTGGCGAGCCAGGCCGAGGCCCGTTCCGCCCAGCGAAAGCGCCTTGGCGAACATGTCCGACATTCCGTCGGCGCCGTTGAGCACGACCAGGTTGTCGATGTTGCTGAACGCCTGCGCGCCTGCCTCGACGATCTCCGGCCAGCGCTCGGCCAGCTGCTGCGCGACGACGGCTTCCTGGTTCTCGGCGAGCGCGGACGCGCGTGCCTTGATCGCGTCGGCCTCGGCGAGACCCTTGGCCTTCGCCGCCTCGGCCTCCGCGAGACCCTTCGCGCGGGTCGCCTCGGCCTCGGCCAGGCCCCGTGCCTGCGCCGCCGCCGCCTCGGCCTCACCGGTCGCCCTGGTCGCGGCGGCCGCCGCTTCCGCACGGGCCTTCACCGACTGCGCCTCGGCCTCGGCCGCGGTCTTGACCCTGGTCGCGTCCGCCGCCGCACGCAGCTCGGTCTCCTTCGCCTCGGCCTGCGCCTTGGCGATGGAGGCGTCACGGGCCGCGTCGGCCGAAGTACGCGTGTCGTACGCCTTCGCGTCCGCGGGCTTGCGGACCTGCGACTGCAGGCGCTGCTCGGCGAGCGCGGCCTCGAGCTCGGCCGCGCGGGTCTCCTGGACGACGACTTCCTGGCGCGCGGTCGCCTCGGCCAGCGGGCCGGACTGGCTGGCCTTCGCCTTGGCCTGGTCGACCTCGGCCTGGTAGCCGGCCTGCTTGATCTGGCTCTCGCGCGTCGCGCTCGCCCGGAGGGTGGCCGCGACCTGCTCGGCCTCGGTGGCCTCCTGGTCGCGCTGGGCCTCGGCGATACGGGCCGAGGCGGCGACGGCCGCGGCGTGCGGCTTGCCCAGATTGAGGATGTAGCCGGACTCGTCGTCGATCTCCTGGATCTGCAGCGAGTCCACGATCAGCCCGAGCTTGATCATCTCGTTGGCCGAGGACTGGCGGACCTCACCGGTCAGCGCGTCCCGGTTGTGGATCATCTCCTCGATGGTCAGCCCGCCGACGATCGAGCGCAGGTGACCCGAGAACAGCTCGTGGATCGTGTCGTTCATGCCCTTCTGCTGGTCCAGGAACCGGCGGGCGGCGTTGGCGATCGAGGCGAAGTCGTCGCCGACCTTGTAGATGACCACCGCGCGCACCGTCACCGGCAGGCCCTGCTTGGTGACACACGAGACCTGCAGGTTGACGCCGCGCGTGTCGAGCGAAAGCCGCCGCGCGGTCTGGAAGCCGGGGATGACGTTCACGCCACGGCCGGTGATGATCTTGAAGCCGAGGCTGTCCGCCGTCTCGGCGCGGTTCACCCGGACTCCCCAGCCCGAAATGATCAGCGCCTCGTTCGGCTCGGCCACCTTGTACAGAATCCGCAAGATCACGAAAAGCACGATGATCGCGCCCACCGCGGTCAATGCAATGGTCAACGCGTCCATGCGTCTACCCCCATTTCAGGACAACTTGGTGTCCCTCACACGCCGTTATCGACCCAGAGGTTGCCACCGTTCGACGTAGACCGTACGCGGTTCTTCGAAGTCCACCACCAGAACCTGGGTTCCCTGCTCAAAACGTTCTTCGCCGTTCGCCGGATAGGCGTAAAAAGCCTCTGTCCCACCGCGCACGGCGAGTAAGACCTCACCGATCAGGCCGGGGCCGATCGTGCCGGTGACCCGGCCCCGGCTGCCGATCATCTGCCGAATCCCTTCAGCTTGATCTTGGTTCCCGCGGGCACCCGCGTGCCAGGCTGGGGATCCTGGTCGATGACGAAGTTGAAACCGCCGCCGTGGCCGTTGCCGTCCTTGAAATCGGCTTTGAGCCCGGCCGCTTCGAGGATCTGCTTGGCCTCCTCGAACTGCTTGAAGCGCACATCCGGCACCTCGACGCTGTTCGCGGTGAACACGCCGACACGCTTGCCGACGTTCGTGGCGCCCGCGGCGGGATCGGTGCGCGTGACCGTTCCCGGCTTGGCGTCGGAGTTCTGGTCCTGGCCCGCGTCGAACGGCTCGAAACCGGCGGCCTTGAGGATCTTGAAGGCCTCGTCCTTCTGCTTGCCGACCACGCTGGGCACCGGCGGCAGCGGCGGCGGGCCCTTGGAGAGCGTCAGCTTGACCTCGCTGCCGATGTCCACCGAGGTGCCGGGCTGCGGGTCGACCTTGAGCACCGCGCCCTTGGGCACGTCGGGACTGAAGTCCTCGCCGACGCGCGCCGGCTTGAGCTGCTGCTCGGTGATCGCGGCTTCGGCGCCCTCGAGGTTCTGGCCGATGCTGATGTTCGGCACCACCGGCTTGCCCTTGGAGAGCAGCACGGTGACCTCGGAGTTGAACGCGACCTCGGTGCCCGCGGCGGGGTCGCTGCGGACGATCGTGTTGGCCGGGACGGTGTTGCTGAACTCCTTGACGTACTTCGGCGTGAGCTTCGCCTGGCGCAGCGCGTTGCCGGCGTCGGCCTGGTTCATGCCGGTGAGCTGCGGGACGGTGGCGCCGGTCGGGCCGTCGTCGGACAGGATCCAGGCGCCGGCGCCGATCAGGCCGCCGAGCAGCAGCACGGCGACGATGGCGAGCACGAGGGTCTTCTTCGGTGGCTTGCGCTTCTCTTCCGGCTCGCGCGCGCCGCCCGGCGGGGTGACCGGCGGAGGCGGTGGTGGCGGCTGGTGTGCGTGCACCGGCTGGATGGCCTGGGTGGCCTGCATGGCGTTGGCGGGGACCGCGCGTCCGATGGCCCTGGTGCCCTGCGGGCCGGTGACCGGCAGCGTCGCGTCGGCCAGCGCGGGCACGGCCGGGATGCCGGGAGTGGTGCGCTCGACGTCGGACACGCCGTCGGCGTCCGGCGGCGGCGGGATCGGCACGGCGACCAGAGGCAGGCCCAGCACGCCGCGCACGGCCTGAAGCTCTTGGAGGAACACGCCCGCGTTGGCGGGGCGTGCCTCGGGATCGCGGCGGGTGGCGCGCAGGATCAGCTCGTCCAGCGCGGGCGGCAGGCCAGGGCGGATGTCGCTCGGGCGCGGGACGTCGTCGTTCACGTGCCGGTACGCCACGGAGATCGCGGTGTCGCCGGTGTACGGCGGATGCCCGGTGAGCATCTCGTAGAGCAGGATCCCGGCCGAGTAGACGTCGCCGCGCGCCTCGGTGATGCCGGAGGTGACCTGCTCGGGGGAGAGGTAGGCGACGGTGCCGAGAATGACGCTGGAGCTGGTGGTCCCGGCGCTGGCGACGGCGCGCACGAGGCCGAAGTCGGCGACCTTCACGACGCCGCTGCCGCCCAGCGCCCCGCCGCGGCCGATGAGCACGTTCTCCGGCTTGACGTCGCGGTGCACGAGACCGGCGGTGTGCGCGGCGGCCAGCGCGGACAGCACCGGCTCCGCGATGCTCAGCGCGAGCGCCACGTCCAGCGGGCCCTGCTCGTTCAGCAGGTCACGCAGGGTGCCGCCGTCGACCAGCTCCATCACCAGGAAGGCGCGGCTGCCCTCGTCGGGGCCGTTCGGGTAGTCGTGGCCCTGGTCGTGCACGGCCACGACATGCGGGTGGTGCAGCTGGGCCGCGCTGCGGGCCTCACGCTCGAATCTTTCGACGAACGACCGGTCGTCGGCGAAGCGCGGGTCCATGATCTTGATCGCCACGTGGCGGTCCAGACGCGTGTCGACCCCGCGGTACACCGACGACATTCCGCCGCGGGCCAGCAGCCTGTCGACCCGGTACCGGCGTTCGAGCAGGGTGCCGACCAGGCTGGTGTCGGTTCGTGTCACAGCTCCCGATCGTACGGATACGCTCATGCCTGGTAATACGGACCCGCGAACCCGGTGGACACTTCAGGTTCAGTTTTCGTTGCGATGCTGCTCGGAGTAGACGGCCATGTGGCAGAGTGTCACCTGTGAGTGGGATTCCTGTCGCCGATGACGTCCTCGATGCCGATGTAGCCGTTCTCCCGCTGGCGGAGGTGGCCACCGCGCTGGGCACCTCGGCGAACAAGGTGCGGCAGATGCTGCGCGACGGCCAGCTGATCGCGGTGCGCCGGGCCGGTGACCTCTGGGTACCGGCCGCCTTCCTGGTCAAGGACGGCGTCGTGAAGGGACTCTCCGGCACCATCACGGTCCTCGCCGACTCCGGCTTCAGCCGCACCGAGATGCTCCGCTGGCTCTTCGCGACCGACGAGTCGCTGCCCGGCAACACCCCGGTCAACGCACTGCGCACCAGTCACGGCACCGAGGTCAAGCGCCGCGCCCAAGCCATGGCCTTCTAGTCCCCACATTCCCGCTGACCAGCGCATTTCCTGGGAAAAAAATCCCAATGCGGCATTCGTCAGGTTTCAGCCTCCCAATGTGGCTTTCGTCAGCCCAGAGCTGACGAAAGCCACATTGGGATTTTTTGGCTAGCCGTTGATCTTGTCGCGCCAGGCGATCCAGGTCTTGAGCAGGCTCAGGTCGTAGTCGGGGCCGCCCGAGCCGACCGTGAACGTCGTGACGCCCAGGTCGAGCAGCTTCGCGCCGAGCTCGCCGGGGTTGTCGCTCTGCACCCCGACCGAACGCTCGATCTCCGACGGGTCGCGGCCGAGGTCGGCGCAGTGCCGGTCGAGGACGGCGACCTTGCGCTCGACGATCTCGGGGTCGCCGAAGCCGTGCCAGATGTCGGCGTGCTTGGCGACGAACTTGAGCGTCTTCTTCTCGCCGCCGCCGCCGATGAGCACCGGGATCTTGCGGGTCGGCGCCGGGTTCAGCTTCGAGAGGCGCGACTCGATGCGCGGCAGCGCCTCGCCGAGGTCGTCGAGACGCCCGCCGGCGGTGCCGAACTCGTAGCCGTACTCCTCGTAGTCCTTCTCGAACCAGCCGGAGCCGATGCCGAGGATGAGCCGCCCGCCGCTGATGTGATCGACGGTGCGCGCCATGTCGGCGAGCAGTTCGGGGTTGCGGTAGCTGTTGCAGCTCACCAGCGCGCCGATCTCGACGCGCGAAGTGGATTCCGCCCAGGCGCCGAGCATGGTCCAGCACTCGAAGTGCAGGCCTTCCGGCTCACCGGAGAGCGGATAGAAGTGGTCCCAGTTGAACACGATGTCGACGCCGAGGTCCTCCGCCTCGGACGCGGTGCGGCGGATGGTCGCGTAGTCGGCGTGCTGTGGCTGAAGCTGCAGGCCGATGCGAACCGGCCTGTTTCCTGCTGAGGTCATGCGCACCAGCCTAAGCGATGCGCTGCGCCAATGCTCGGGAGAAGACGATCAGCCTGCGTGACAAGGGAACGGAGACTCGACGATCCAGCACCCTGTAGTTACTCCAGCATATCTCGTCGAGAATGCCTTCGTACAACGTGAGAGCCGTTTGGACACACGGCCTGGATTCCTTGCGCAGCAACGGAATCCCGACCTCGGCTCGGCGGTACACCGCACGTGTCCGCGCGACCGCGTAGGCGAGTGCCCGTTCGATGCGCGCGTCCGAACGGCCGGTCGACCTGGCCCAGCGGAGCAATTCACGGTCGACGCCGAAAGCCGCGAGTTCCGTCGTCGGAAGGTAAATCCGGCCACGGTCGAGATCCTCGCCGACATCGCGCAGGAAATTGGTCAACTGGAACGCTTCGCCCAGCGCGGCCGCACTGGGCGCGGCCTCGGCGCGCGGGACGACCGTGCCGAGCACCGGCATCATCTGCAACCCGATCACGGCGGCCGAGCCGTGGATGTACTCGGCGAGATCCGCGTAGGTCGCGTACTCGGTGACGTCGAGGTCCATCCGCATCGAATGCAGGAACGCGTCGAACAGCTCGCGGTCCAGCGCGTACCGCCGCACCGTGTCGGCCAGTGCGGCCAGCACCGGGTCGGCCGGGTCGTGCCCGTCGAACACCCCGTCGAGGTGCCCGGCGAGTTTGTCCAGCGCCACCACCGGGTCCGTGCCGGGCTCGGGGTTGTCGACGAGCTCGTCGGCGCTCCGCGCGAAGCCGTACAACGCGTGCGCCGCGGGCCGGGCATGCCTCGGCAGCAGGCGCGTCGCGAGGAAGAACGTGCGCCCGTGGTGCGCGTTGATCCGGCGGCAGCGGACGTAGGCGGCACGGAGCGCGGCGCCGGAGATCCCGGCCGCGTCCAGTTCCTTCGCACTCATCCGGTGACCCGCGCGGCGGCCAGCTTTCCCGAGATCAGCACCGGCGGGATGCCGACGCCCGGCGTCGTGCCGCAGCCCGCGAGCACGACGTTGTCGACGCCGCGGATCAGGTTCGACGGCCGGAACGGGCCGGTCTGGGAGAACGTGTGCGCCAGCGAAAACGGCGTTCCCGCGCCCATCCCGCGCGCGGCCCAGTCGGCGGGCGTGACGACCTCGGTGACTTCGAAATCGCGGGAAAACCCGTCCAGGCCACGCTGTTCCAAAGTGGACAGCAGCTCGTCGCGGTAGCGCGGGCCGATGCGCCGCCAGTCGATCTTGCCGCGGTGCAGGTTCGGCGACGGCGCCAGCACGGAGACGACCTGGCGGCCGTCCGGGGCGAGCGAAGGCTCGGTCGCGGTCGGGCGGGTGACCAGCAGCGACGGGTCGCTCATCAGCTTGCCCTCGCGGATGATCTCCGCGAACGTCCGCTCCCAGGCGCGGCCGAAGAAGATGGTGTGATGGTCCAAAGTGGACCAGGTGCGCGCGGTGTGCCCGTGCACGACGACCGCAGACGGCGAATAACGCAGTGGCAGCAGGCGTTTCGGCCGCGCGCCGAGCAGCCGGTACGAAGTGGACAGTTCGGTCGCGAGCACCACGGCGTCGCATTCGATGCGCTCGCCGGTGCGCGTGCGCACCGCGCGCACGCGCGAGGAAACCCGTTCCAGCCAAGCCGCTTCGGTGCCGAGCCGCACGTCGGCGCCAGCACGTTCGGCGGCCTCGGTCATCGCCTCGGCGATCCGGCCCATTCCGCCCAGCGGGTAGTAGACGCCGCCGACCGTGTCCATATAGGAGATGACGCCGTACGCGCCGATCGCGCGCATCGGGTCCAGCCCGGCGTAGAGCGACTGGAACGAGAACAGCCGCTTCACCCTGCCGTCGTTCAAGAACCGGCCGACCTGCGGGCCGAGCCTGCCGAAACCGCCCAGTGCGGCCAGTTTCGCCAGTTCCGGGCGCATCAGGTCGAGCGGCGAGTCGAAGTTGCCGCCGATGAAGTGGTCCTTCTGGACCGCGTACAACTCGGTCAGCCACGCGCGCAGCCTGCGGTAACCGTCGGCCTCGCGCGGGCCCGCCTTGGCGCGGATCTCGGTCTCCATCGCCTCGGCGTCGGTGTGCACCGAGATCGTGCTGCCGTCCGCGAACTGCGCGCGGTACGCCGGATCGAGCCTGGTCAGCGCCACGGACTTCTCGCCGACCGCGGCGAAGGCGTCGTCAAGCAGTTCCGGCATGGTGAGCACGCTCGCGCCGGTGTCGATCGAGTAGCCGTTCTCCTCGCGGCGCCCCGCGCGGCCGCCGGGCCGCTCGTCCCGTTCGAGGAGCGTGACCTGGCGTCCGGAGCCCAGCAGATGCAGTGCGGCGGACAGCCCGGCGAGCCCGGCGCCGATGACGACGACGTGGTCGGTGCGCCCCGGAAGACTGCGCACGTCAGTACGTCCTCTTGGTCGCCTTGGCCGCCAGCGCGATGAGTTCGGAGGTGGCAGGCTCGACGAGGTTCGCCCGGTCGAGCGCGGCCAGCGCGGAGGTGGTCAGCTGGTCGATCCGCGCCTCGACGGCGTCCACCGCGCCGACGGTGACCAGCGCGTCGCGCACGACGTCGACGGCGGTGTCGGACAGCTCCGCGTCCCCGATGGCCTCTTCGATGACGCGCGCGGCGGCGGTGTCGCCCTTGGCGGACGCCTCCTGCATGCCCAGCGCGACCAGCAGCGTCCGCTTGCCCTCGCGCAGGTCGTCGCCTGCCGGCTTGCCGGTGACCGACGGGTCGCCGAATACCCCGAGCAGGTCGTCACGCAGCTGGAACGCGACACCGAGATCGCCGCCGAACTCCATCAGCGTCCCGATGAGCCGCTCGTCGGCACCGGCCAGCGCCGCGCCGAGGTGCAACGGCCGCTGCACGGTGTACGCGGCGGTCTTGAGCTTGTCGATGCGCAGCGCGGCCTCGGGCGAGGAGTCACCGACGGCCTGCGTGCGCACGTCGAGGTACTGCCCGGCGAGCACCTCGGTGCGCATCGCGCGCCACGCGGGCCGCGCGGCGGCGATGGTGGCGGCGGGCAGCGGCGCGTCGGCGAACATGTCATCCGCCCACGCCAGCGCGAGGTCACCCATCAGCACGGCGGTGGCGAGCCCGAACGTGCTCGCCGAGCCGAGCCAGCCCTGATCGGCGTGCTGCTTGGCGAACGCGATGTGCACGGTCGGCGAGCCGCGGCGCGAGTCGGAGGAGTCGATCAGATCGTCGTGGATGAGCGCGCACGCCTGGATGAGCTCGAGGCTCGCGGCGGCCTGCAACACCCCTTCGGCGTCGGGGCCCTCGGGGTCGCCGCCCGCACCGCGCCAGCCCCACCAGGCGAAAGTCGGCCGCAGCCGCTTCCCGCCGCCGAGCACGAACCCGGCGAGCGCGTCGATCCCCGCCTGCACACTGGGCTCGGTCTTGACGATCTCGTCGCCCGCGCGGCCGAGGAACTCGGCGAGCGCTCGTTCCACCTGTGCCGGGAACTCTGCGTCGTACGCGGGGAGGCTCATGGCTCTATATTCCGTGAACCCGCCTCGGTCCTGACCTCCGGGTGCCCTTGATGTGGCGAACTAGACGCCCCAGAACTCGCCGCGCAGCCCCACCGAGGCGAAGTATTCGGCCGCCTTGGCGGGGTCCCGGAGCCGGTAGCCCGGCTCGAACCGGCCCTCGTACCAGCCGGAAGCGAGCCGCCACAACGTCGGCAGGTCCAGCACGCAGCCCTCGTCGTTGCCGGACGCGCCGAGCCAGTCGTCCACACAGGATCGCCCGCAGAAGATGCGCTGGTTCCCGCACGTGTGCACCACGTCGTCCCACACCTTGGACATCGGCACGAGGAAATGCGCGACCTGCGAGCCTGCCGGCGGCTTGTCCTTGCCGACCACCCAGGCGTGCGGCTCGTCGCAGGCGGGACATCGGGTCGCCACCAGCACTTCCGGCTCGTCGGGGACCACGTGCGGTAACGCGAACGAGTCCCACGCGCAGCCTCCCCACCACAATGTGGACGCGCCCATCACCGAGAAGCCCATCGGGACGGCCGAGAACGGATGCGCCATCAGCACGTGGTCGCAGACGTCCAGCACCACGTGGTGCGCGTCGGCCAGTCTGCGCAGCGCGTGCTTGGCCCGCGCCGAAGAACCGCCCGCGACCTGGGCCAACTCGGCCGGGGTCGGCGGGATGCCCCTGGCGGCGAAGGTGCGGTAGACGGCCAGCCGGATGTCCTCGTCGACCTCGCTCATGTGGCCATTATCGCTTCTCCCAGCCCGCGAGACGGTTTCCCAAAGGGCGGACTTTCACCGATACCATGAGTGACATGACGTCGGTGATCGAGCGGTTGCGGGGAGACACCCCCGCCTTTTCTGTCGAGTTCTTCCCTCCCCGCGACGAGGCCGACGAAGCGATCCTCTGGCGTTCCATCCGCGAGCTCGAGCCGTTCGACCCGGCGTACATGTCGATCACCTACGGCGCGGGCGGGTCCAGCCGCGACGGCACGATCCGCAACATCGCCCGCGCCGCCACGGAGACCACGCTCGTGCCGATGGCGCACCTGACGGCGGTCGACCACTCCGTCGCCGAGCTGCGCAACGTCATCGGCTGGTACGCCGCCGTCGGCGTGCGCAACATCCTCGCGCTGCGCGGCGATCCACCAGGCGACGTGTACGGCGACTGGGTGGCGCACCCGCAGGGCCTCAACTACGCGGAGGAACTGGTCGAGCTCGTCCGCTCGCTCGGCGACTTCTGCGTCGGCGTTTCGGCGTTCCCCTATGGACACCCGCGCTCGGCCAACCTCGAAGCCGACACCCACTTCCTGGTGCGGAAACTGCGCGCGGGCGCCGATTTCGCCATCGCGCAGCTGTTCTTCGAGCCGGAGGACTTCCTGCGCCTGCGCGACCGGGTGGCCGCGACCGGCTGCGACGCCGTGATGATCCCCGGGATCATGCCGCTGACGACACCGAGGACGTTGCGCACCACCATCAAGCTGTCCGGCGCGTCCGCGCCGCGCGCGCTGCTGGACCGGCTCGAACCGCTCGCCGGCGACGCGAAGGCGTTCCGCGCCGAGGGCATCGACGTGGTCACCGAGCTGGGCGAGCGGCTGCTCGCGGAGGGCGTGCCCAACCTGCACTTCTACACGTTCAACCGGTCCAAGGCGACGCGTGAGGTGGTCAACCGGCTCGGGCTGGTACCTGCCAGGGCGTGACGACCGGTAGCGTGCGCGTCATGGGTGTGCACGAGATCTGTGACCGGTTCGCCGACGAATACGCGGCCGCCGACCCGGTCGTGGCGACGACGATCGGCATCGCCGGTCACGACGACCGCTTGACCGACTATTCGCCCGCAGGACACGAACTGCGCGCCGGGATCGCGCGCCGCGCGCTGCGTGATGTGCTGGCCGCCGAGCCGACCAATGACAGTGAGCGCGCGGCCAAGGCCGTCTTCACCGAGCGCATCGGGCTCGAGGTCGAGATCCACGACGCCGGGCTGCCGCTCGCCTCGCTCAACGTGATCTCCTGCCCGGTGCAGGAGATCCGGATGGTCTTCGACCTGATGGACGCCGAAACCGCGCAGGACTGGGCGGTCATCGCCACCCGGCTCGCGAAGGTGCCGGAGGCGCTCGACGGCGTCCGCGCCTCGCTGCTGGTCGCGGCCGAGCGCGGGCAGGTCTCCGCGCTGCGGCAGATCGGCAAGACGGCCGAGCAGGCCGAGACCTGGGCGGGGCTGCACGGCAAGGAAGGCTTCTTCACCGCGTTCGTCGCGGCCGCCGAGCAGGTCGACGGCGCGCCGCTGGACGAGCTGGCCCGCGCCGCGCGCGCCGCGCAGGAGGCGTACGCCGAGCTCGCCGGGTTCCTGCGTGCCGAGCTCGCGCCGCGCGCGCCGGTCAAGGACGCTGTCGGCGAAGAGGTCTACCGGCTCTGGTCGCGGTACTTCACCGGCGCCACGTTCGACCTGCGGGAAGCCTACGAATGGGGCTGGGCGGAGTTTTCCAGGCTGGAGAACGAGATGATCGCCGTCGCCGCCAGGATCAAGCCGGGCGCGACGCTGGCCGAGACCGCCGAGGCGCTCGACGCCGACCCCAAATACCGGGTGCACGGCCAGGCCGCTTTCGAGGCCTGGATGCAGAAACTCTCTGACGACGCGATGCAGTCGTTGCGCGGCAAGCACTTCGACATCCCCGACGAGATCATGAAGCTCGAGTGCAAGATCGCCCCGCCCGGCGGCGGCGTCGGCGCGTACTACACCGGGCCGAACGAGGACTTCAGCAGGCCGGGCCGGATGTGGTGGTCCGTGCCGGCGGACAAGGAGGAGTTCTCCACCTGGCGTGAGGTCAGCACCGTCTACCACGAGGGCGCGCCCGGTCACCACCTGCAGATCGCGATCGCGGTCGCCGAAGCGGCTTCGCTCAACAAGTACCAGCGGCTGATGGGGTTCACCTCCGGCCACGGCGAGGGCTGGGCGCTCTACGCCGAGCGGCTCATGCAGGACCTCGGCTACCTCGACGACGACGGCGACCTGCTCGGCATGCTCGCCGAGCAGCTGTTCCGCGCCGCGCGCGTGATCGTCGACATCGGCATGCACCTGGAGCTCGAGATCCCGGCGGGCACCGGCTTCCACGAGGGCGAGCGCTGGACCCCCGACCTCGGCCTCGAGTTCATGCTCACCCGCACGATCACCGACGAGCACCACGTCCGCGACGAGATCGACCGCTACCTGGGCTGGCCAGGCCAGGCACCCGCCTACAAACTCGGCGAGCGCCTCTGGCTGGCGGCCCGCGACGAGGCCCGCGAGCGCGCCGGCGACTCGTTCGACATCAAGGAGTTCCACTCCCGAGCCCTCAAACTCGGCGGCATGGGCCTCGACACCCTGCGCGCCCAGCTCGCCGAACTCGGCTAACCCTGGGAAAAAAATCCCAATGCGGCATTGGTCAGGTTTCAGCACGCCAATGTGGCTTTCGTCAGCTCTGAGCTGACGAAAGCCACATTGGGATTTTTTCCTGGTACTTTGGGGCCCATGCACCGGATCTTCCTCGTCACACCACCTCCCGCCTCCTGAGCGAGGTGCGTGTCAGCCGTCCGGCGTGAATGCCGCACGGCTCTTCGGTGACTTTCGCGCCTCGCGTCGTCGTGTCCTTTCCCAACGACGCTGGAGCGTTTCCTCATGTCCGCTGTTCTCATTCGCACGCGTGACCGGTCCGCGGTCGCGCTCGTTCTCGCCGGGGTGCTCTGGGGCACCGGCGGCCTGGCCGGGTCCGTCCTTTCCGCCGAAACCGGGTTGCACCCGCTGGCCGTCGCCGCGTACCGGCTGCTGCTCGGCGGCTGTTTCGCCGTCGGGTTCCTGTGGCTCACGGGTGGGCTGAAAGCCTTACCCCGCACCAAAGCCGTCATCGTCAGGCTCATCACGGCGGGTGCGCTGCTCGGGTTGTTCCAGTCGAGCTACTTCATCGCCGTCTCGCTCAGCTCGGTCAGCATCGCGACCATGACGACCATCGGCAGCGTGCCCGTGTTCGTCGCGGTCGCGTCGGCGGTCAGTGACCGCAGGCGCCCGAGCCGCTGGACGGTGCTGTCGATCGCGGTCGCGCTGGCCGGGCTCGTCCTGTTGCGCTGGTCGCCGGTCGACGTCGGCGCCTCGCGGCTGTTCGGCGGCTTGTTCTTCGCGCTGCTGGCCGGAGCTGGGTTCGCGACGCTCACGCTGGTGACCGGCCGTCAGGTCGAGGGCCTGGATCCCTTGCGTACCACGGCTTTCGGCTGTCTCATCGGTGGCCTGCTGCTCACACCGGCCGCGCTCGCCTTCGGGATGGGCCTGTCTGCCGAGCCGAAGGTCATCGCGCTCGCGTTGTACCTCGGCGCGGTGCCGACCGCGCTGGCGTACGCGGCGTATCTGCGTGGGCTCACCACCGCGCATCCCGTGCTCGCGGCGTTGTCGGCGTTGCTCGAACCGGTGACGGCGGCGGTGCTGTCCGCGGTGCTGCTCGGTGACCGGCTCGGCCCGGTCGGCTGGAGCGGGGCGGCGTTGCTGGTCGGTGCGCTGGCGTTGAGTTACTGGCGGCCGGAAGGCCGTTAACTACTGCGCCTGCTTCACCGGCTCGTCGAGCGGGATCCCCCGGCCGAGTATCGCGAACGGCCGGGGGTCACCCGCGAAGTGGTAGTCGCGCAGCACGTCGACGAAGCCGAGGCGCCGGTACAGCTTCCACGCGCGGTTCGGGCCCTCCGGAGTGGACAGCAGCACGTTCGAGCTCGGCACCCCGTCGAGCAGCCGCCGTAGCAGGCCCTCGCCGATCTGGTTGCCCTGGCTCTCCGGGCGCACGTGGATCTCGGTGAGCTCGAAGTAGTCGCTGAGCCAGCTTTGCGCGGCCTGGTCGCCGCCCGCGCGGGTCAGGCCACGGCGGACCTGCTCGTGCCACCACTGGCCTGGCCTGCCGCGGTAGCCGTAGGTGACACCGAGCATGGTGCCGTCGGCGTCGAGCGCGGCGATGCAGCGCCAGCCCTCGCGCAGCGCGTGCGTGAGCCACATGGGCGCACGCTGCTCGGCGGTGCCGTCCGGGTAGCGCATCGCGTTCACGTACAGCGCCAGCGCTTCGTAGAGCCTGGCCCTGAACTCGTCAGCGGAGAGCTGGACGTACCGGGTGCAGCTGGGGGACATCGCGGTCACGGGTGAATATCCTGCACGGGCGCCGCGACGTCCGCAGCACGGCCCCCGGTCAGGTCGAGCAGCCCGTCGAAGGTCGTGGGGTAAACCGACTTCGGATGACCGGCCGCGGCCCAGACCACCGGATGGTCCCGCAACGCCGTGTCGACCAGCGTCAGCAGCGGCGCGGGGTGCCCGACCGGCGCGACCCCGCCGATCGCCTGGCCGGTGTGCTCCTTGACGAAGTCCGCGTCCGCTTTGCCGACCTTGGTGGCGCCGATGAGCGCCGCCAGCGTGTCCGTGTTCGCGCGGTGCCCGCCCGAGGTGAGTGCGAGCAGCGCCGTCGCCCTGCCGTCGAACTCGGCGCGGAAGATCAGGCTGTTCGCGATCGCGGCGGGCTCGATGCCGAGCGCCTCGGCGGCCTGCGCGGCGGTGCGCACCTCGGCGGGCAGTATCCGGATCCCCTCGGCCGAAGCGTGCTGGCCAGCCTCGGCGAGCGCGGCGGCGACCTTGGCCACGGCGGGGTAGTCGGGCGTGCTCATGACCGTATGAGATCACGAACCGGCCGCGCCGGGCATCAGGGTTGAGATATCACGCCGAGTGGGGTTACAGTGGAATTGATCGAACAAACGTTCGACGTCCGGTGTAGGTGTGCCGGTGCGGTGGCCGGGGCTGGGACGGGGGAAGCGTCTTGGTCCCGGTTGCCACCGGACACGGTGTGGAGGGGCCATGGCAGTAACGGTCGCGTCCCGCGCTGAGATCGTGCAGCCCGAGTTACCGATTCCCGCCCAGGCGAAGGGGCCACCGGCCCCGCCCGCGGCGCTGGCCCTGTTCGCGCAGGCCAGGCGCGGCCTGGGGGATGCCGAGCGGGAACACGACCCCGCGGAGCGGTTCATCGCGTCGTATCTGGCGGCGTTGCGCGCCGCCGCGGCCGTGCTCGCCGCGCGCGGCAGGCCGCATCGTGGCAGGGCGAAGCCCGCCAGCACCTGGGTGCTGCTCGAAACGGCGGCGCCCGAACTCAAGGAATGGGCGATCTATTTCGCCTCTAACTCGGCGGCCAGGGCATCGGCGCAGGCCGGGATCACCAGGGGAATGACCATCGAGGTCGCCGACGACCTGCTCCGGCAGAGCCGCCGGTTCGTGGCCGTCGCCTGGCAGGCGATGAAGGGAAGTGGATAGGTGACCGGGCAGGCGATGATCGACCCCGGCCGTCTGCTGGACGTGCTGGCGGCCGAGGGCGAGGTGCTGGCCGACACGGCGCATGACGCGTCGGCGGAGGCACCGGTGCCCACGGCCCCCGGCTGGACGATCGGGGCGACGCTGCGGCACGTCGGCAGCGTCTATCGCTTCGTGCTCGCCTGGCTGCTCGACGGCAGGCGGCCGTCGGAATGGCAGCGGGATCCGGAGCCGGGCCAGGCGGTCGAGGAGTACTTCGAGGAGAGCAGGCGCGAGCTGCTCGACCACCTGGGCGCGCACGACCCGGCCGAGCCGGCGTCCACCTGGTGGCCAGCCGACCGCACGTACGGGTTCTGGCGCCGCCGGATGGCGCACGAGACGATCATCCACCGCTTCGACGTCCAGAACGCGGCGGGTGTGGCGATCACCGAGATACCGAAGGACGTCGCGGTCGACGGTATCGACGAGATCCTCACGGTGTGGTTCGGGCAGAAGCTGCCGTTGCTCGGCCTGACCGGCACCAAGGCCGGTCAGGCCGGTATCCGCTCCGGCGGGCACAGCTGGATCGCCAGAGCGGGACCCGACGAGACCACGGCATGGCGCTGCTCGCCGGAGGAGGCCGACCGGTCGGCCGCGCTGGTGTCCGGCGGCGCCGCGCAGGTGTATCTGTGGCTGTGGGGCAGAGCGAGCCCCACCGCGGTCACCTACGGCGGCGATCTGGACATCTCCGGCCAGCTGTGGGCGTTGCTGAGGCTCGCGACACGCTGATTTCGGTTTGCGGGGAAGCACAACCGGTATCGCGTACGAGCCAGGAGAGACCGGCCGGCGTTAGCGCCGGCCGGTCTTTGTTTTGCCCGGCAATCCGGTCGAGGGCATGGCAGGCTGTCCTGAATGGCGATCCGTAATCTGGTAATCGACGCGGAGGACCCCGGCGCGGTCGCGCGGTTCTGGGCCGGCTTGCTGGGCTGGCAGCCGGCCGGCGAAGCCGAAGTCCGCCCGCCCGCTTCGGACGGCTGTGAGTTCGGCCTGGTGTTCGATCAGGCGCACCAGCCGAAACAGGGCAAGAACCGCCTCCACCTGGACCTCGCGAGCCACACTCCCGGCCATCAGAAATCCATTGTGGACAAAGCGCTGTCGCTGGGCGCGCGGCACCTCGACCTCGGTCAGGGCGACGTCCCATGGGTGGTGCTCGCGGACCCGGAGAACAACGAGTTCTGCGTGCTCGAACCCCGCGACGTGTACCTGGAGGCGGGCGCGCTCGCCGCACTCGTCATCGACGCACACGAGCCGGATGTGCTCGCCACGTTCTGGTCGG
This sequence comes from Amycolatopsis sp. NPDC059657, assembly GCF_042734395.1. Lineage (NCBI taxonomy): Bacteria > Bacillati > Actinomycetota > Actinomycetes > Pseudonocardiales > Pseudonocardiaceae > Amycolatopsis > Amycolatopsis sp. NPDC059657. The sequence continues at coordinate 38,583 of NZ_JBHWEB010000052.1, forward strand.
GCGCCACCGGCTGGCCGATCAAGAACAGGGATCCGGCGATCGTCGGCCTGCACGCCCCCAGCGAACGCGGTCCCTGGCTGGAATGCTTGCGCACCAAGGACATCAAGAACGGCAAGAACCGACTGCGTCTCGAACTCGAACTCGGACTCGGTGAGAACCGGGACACCGGCACCGGGCGGCTGCGTGCGGCAGGCGCGATGCCACTCGAGACCGGAGATCACCTGATGGCCGATCCCGAGGGCAACGAGTTCCACCCGCACGGGTACCCGCGGGGCGTTACATTCTGATTGCCGAGGCCCGGACACCCTGACATGGGCGAAACATCGGCGTCCCTGCTCGGCAACAACCGGGAGGGACGGTGGATGAATGCAGCAGACGCCCCGTGCCCAGACGACGCAGACCGCGGTGGTCGAAGCGACCGCCTCGCTCACCTGGCGGCTCAGGATCCGCATGGACGACCGGCCGGGAACGCTCGCCAGGATCGCCATCCGGCTGGCCGACCTGGAGTGCAACATCCTCGGCCTGTCGGTGCTCCCCGTCCCCGGCGGGGTGCTCGACGAGATCGTCGTCCGACCGGCGACGGGGTTGACCAGGAAACACCTGGTCGAAGCCATCCGCGCGGAGGGTTGCGAATGCACCGGCATCGTCGACGCCGACGTCCGCGAGCTCGTCGACAGCGCGACAGCCACGCTCGGCGCCGCCGCCCGTGCTGTCGACGAGCCCGCCAAGACGGCGGACATCCTGCGCGAGGTCCTCGCCGCGGACCTGGTGACACTGGTCCCGGTCGCGGAGGCCAACGAGAGCAGGACCGAAGGCGGCCACCGCGCGGTCTTCGAGGTGGACGGTGAGCACGCACTCGTCGCCCGCCGCCGCTGGGCGCCGTTCGTCCAGCTCGAGCTCGCCAGAGCGACCGCGTTGCTCGGCTTGCTGTGCTCGGTGCGTGCCAACGTGTCCGGCCCGATCGTGGTCACCTGCCGCGACGGAGCCGAACTCGTTCTCAGACCCGGTCGGCCTCGCGACGCCGACGCGGTGCTCGCCCTGCACGACCGGTGCTCGACGGCGACGTTGTTCCACCGCTATCACACGGGAACGAGCACGGTCCCGCGCCGCTGGCTCCACCGGCTGCTCGTACCACCGCGCGGCGTGAGCCTGCTCGCGGTGTGCGGCAGGGAGATCATCGGCCTGGGTCAGCTGATCCCGGCAGGCAACGGCGAGAGCGCCGAGGTCTCCTTGCTGATCGAGGATTCCTGGCAGCGCAACGGAGTCGGCACCGCGCTGCTCGCCAGGCTGGCCGTCCTCGCCCAAGCCCGCGGCCACCGCGAGCTGACGGCGATCTGCCTCCCGAGCCAGGACGCCATCTACCGCACGGCCGTCCGCGCGGGCCTCGGCCCGACCCCGCCCGGCGAACCCGGCGGTGTCCTCCGGATCGACCTCACCCGCTAGCCCGGAAGCTCAGCGCTTCCAGAACCAGTCTTTGCCGCGGGCCTCGCCGAGTGCCTTCTTCTTGCGCTCGGGCGTGAGGCGGTCGAGATAGAGCTTGCCGTCGAGGTGGTCGGTCTCGTGCTGGAGGCACTGGGCGAGCACGTCGAAGCCTTCGACCTCGATCGGGTTGTTGTGGACGTCGACGCCGCGGACGACGACTCGTTTCGGGCGGACGACCGGGAACCAGAGCTCGGGGACCGAGAGGCAGCCTTCGGTGATCTCGTGGGTCTCTTCGGAGACCTCGACGACCTCGGGGTTGATCACGTAGCCGGTGAGGCCCTCGACGTCATAGCTGAAGGCACGCAGGCCGACACCGATCTGGTTCGCCGCGAGGCCCGCCCTGCCGGGGAGCTTGACCGAGTCCATCAGGTCCTTGACCAGAGCTTCGAGGTTCTTGTCGAACTTCGTCACCGGATCGCAGACGGTCTTGAGCACCGGGTCCCCGAAGTAGCGCAGCTCGCGCACGGCCATCTCTATCGTGTCCTCTCCTAGACGCAGACCAGGATCCTAGGGAGGACGTCACGCCCGCAAGCGAAGCCCCTTCGGCGTCGCCCGGAAACCGGCCTCCACGAGTATTTCCGACAGCACCGAGGTCAGCGCGTGCTCGCCGTCGGCCTTCTGGACCGCGAGCTGACCGAGCCAGCCTTCGCGGACGGCGGTCGAGAGCGCCCGCGCGCCCGCGCGCAGGGTGTCGGAGTCTTCGGTGAAGCTCAGCAGCGACCGGCCACCCCGTTCGACATAGAGCGCCGGTATCCCGTCGACGAGCACCGCCAGCGCGCCTGCCTTGCGTGCCGGGCGGTGCTTGGTGTCGCCGGTCGCCGCGGGCCACGGCAGCGCCGCGCCGTACGGCTGGGCCGGATCCGCCGCCGCGAGCACGACCGCGCTGGTCTTGTTTTCGCGAGGCGTCCCCGTATCGGACAACGCGCGCAGCCTGTCGACGGCGCCCTTAGCGGCGAACTGGGCGGCGCCCAGTCCTTCCACCACGTAACCGCGCACGACCTGGCCGCTGTCTTCCATACCGCGCAGCACCTTGTAGATCCCGGAAAAACCACCGGTGACGCGCTCGGTTTCGAGCGCGCCCCTGGTCAGCACGCCGTGCCGCTCGAGGAACGCCTCGGTGCGCGCGTGGGCACGCCGCGTCGGCTCCGTTTCCCGGTGCGGGGTCAGCGCCCAGCGACCGGCGACGGTCGGCGGGCCCGACCGCGACGGCATTTGCGGACGTCCGGCCCGCATCCGCGCGTACCGGCCGCGCGGCGCCGCGCGCCGCGGTTTGTGCGTGGCGCCCTTGCCGGACACTTGCGCGCGCAACGGACCCAGCGTGTCGCCGCTGACCACACCCGCCCACACCAGATCCCACAGCGCGGCCACCACGTCGGCGTCGTTCGGCGCGGTGTCGACCAGTAGCGTCGCCCGTTCGACGAGCTGGCGGAAGAACTGCGCTCCACCCTCCAAAGTGGACACGATGGCCTCGTGCAATGGGCCGCTGGGCGCGGTTTCCTCGATTTCGGGCAACAGCAGGTCGGCCACATCGGTCGGTGCGAGCGCGACCCAGCCGTCGCCGCCCGCGAGCGAACCGCAGCCCGCCCAGGTGACCTCGCCTGCCGTGGTCAGCTCGTCCAGCAAGGCGGGGGAGTAGCCGGGGAGCCTGCTCGGCAGGATGAGCGACTCCACCGCGCTCGCCGGAAGCGGCGCCCCGGCCAGCTGCTCGATCACCGAGAGCACGTCGTCCGCGGTCGGCGCCGACCGCACGCGCGCGCCGATCCCGTGCCACGCGGGCAAGAACCGGCCGAGCGCAGCCGGTTCGACCGGCTCTACCTCGGCACGCAGCTTGGCCAGCGACGCCCGGCGAAGCCTGCGCAACACGGCCGCGTCGCAATACTCGACCTCGGCACCGGCTCCGAGCGGACTCAGCTCCCCGCGAACCAGCCTGCCTTCGCCGGTCAGCCTGTCGAGCACGCCGTGGACCACGGCCGCACCCAGCCCGAACCGCGCGGCGGCCCGTGCGGCGGGGAACGGCCCCCGGCCGCGGGCGTAGCGGGAGAGCAGGTCGCCCACCGGATCGGCGACCGGTTCGGTGAACGCCTCCGGCACCCCGACCGGGAGCGCCGCGCCGAGCGCGTCCCGCACCCTGCCCGCGTCCTCGATCGCGAGGAACCTTTCCTCACCGGCGATGCGCACCCTGATCGCCCGGCGAGCCGCTTCCAGCTCGTCGAGCCATTCGGGCCGGATGCCGCGTGCCGCGGCCTCGTCGACGGTCAGATCTCCCAGGAACCGCAGCAAATCCGCGGCATCCTCGACGTTGCGCGCCTGCCTGTCCTCGTCCAGCCGCTGCAGCGACCGTTCGATCTCGACCACGACATCGGCGTCCAGCAGCTCGCGGATCGCCTCGGTGCCGAGCAGTTCGGCCAGCAGTGTCGAGTCCAGAGACAACGCCGCCGCCCGGCGCTCGGCGAGCGGTGCGTCCGTCTCGTACAGGAACATGCCGACGTAGCCGAAGAGCAGGCTGCGCGCGAACGGCGACGGCGACGGCGTCTCGACTTCGACGACCTTCACTCGGCGGGCGCGGACATCGCCCATCAGTTCCTTCAGCCCGCCGACGTCGTACACGTCCTGCAGAACCTCGCGCATCGCCTCGAGCACGACCGGGAACCGCTCGTACTTCGCCGCGACCGAAAGCAGCTGCGACGCCCGCTGCCGCTGCTGCCACAGGGGAGTCCGGCGCCGGGGATCACGCCGGGGCAGCAGCAACGACCGCGCCGCGCACTCCCGGAACCGCGCGGCGAACAACGCCGAGCCGCCGACCTCGGCGACGATGATCTGCTCGACCTCCTCCGGGTCGATCAGCACGTCCTCGACGCTGACGGTGACCTCGCCGCCTTCGGAGTCGAGCGCGTCGGGCAGGCGCAGGACGATCCCGTCGTCAGAGTGGGCGACCTGCGCGTCCACCCCGCGGTTCTCCCGCAGGCGTGCCGCGATCGCGAGCGCCCACGGCGCGTTGACCTGAGCGCCGAACGGGGAATGCAGGATGATCCGCCAGTCGCCCAGCTCGTCGCGGTAGCGCTCCAGCAGCACGATCCTGTCGTTCGGCACGTGCCGTGTCGCGGATTTCTGCTCCTCGAGATAGGCGAGCAGGTTGTCGCAGGCGCGCTCGTCGAGCCCGGCCGTCTCGGCGCGTGTCCTCGCCTTCGCCGAGTCCGAAGTGGACAGTTCGCGGACGAAGGAACCCAGCGCACGGCCAAGTTCCAAAGGCCTGCCCTGTGCGTCGCCCTTCCAGAACGGCATCCGCGCCGGTTCGCCCGGCGCCGGCACGACGATCACCCTGTCGTGCGTGATGTCCGTGACCCGCCACGACGAGGTGCCGAGCAGGATCGTGTCGCCGACGCGCGACTCGTAGACCATCTCCTCGTCGAGCTCACCGACCCGCGAACCCGGCTTGTCGTCGGCGCCGGGCGTCATCACGGTGAACAGGCCGCGGTCGGGGATCGTCCCGCCCGAGGTCACCGCGAGCCGCTGCGCGCCAGGCCTGCCGCGCAGCTCACCGGTGACCCTGTCCCAGGTGATCCGCGCGCGGAGCTCGCCGAACTCCTCGCTCGGGTACCGCCCGGCCAGCATGTCGAGCACCGCCAGCAGCGCGTCGTCCGGCAGCGCCGCGAACGGCGCCGCGCGCCGGACCAGCCGCGCGAGGTCCTCGACCGTCCACGGTTCCAGCGCGACCATGGCCACGATGTGCTGGGCCAGCACGTCCAGCGGGTTGCGCGGGTAGCGCACGGCCTCGATCGAGCCCGAGGCCATCCGCTCGGCGACCACGGCGCAGGAGACGAGGTCGCCGCGGAACTTCGGGAACATGACCCCGCTCGACACCGCGCCGACCTGGTGCCCGGCGCGGCCGACCCGCTGGAGCCCGGACGCGACCGTCGGCGGCGCCTCGATCTGGATCACCAGGTCGACCGCGCCCATGTCGATACCGAGCTCGAGCGACGAGGTGGCCACCACACAGGGCAGCCTGCCCGACTTCAGGTCCTCTTCGACGCGGGTGCGCTGCTCGCGCGACATCGATCCGTGGTGTGCCTTGGCGATGGTGGCCTCGGCGCCGGTGGACAGCCCCGACTGGCCGATCGCCTCGGCAGGGAATCGCTCCAGCTCGGCATGCTCGGCGACGAGTTCGTTCAGCCGCGCCGTCAGCCGCTCGGTGAGCCGTCGGGAGTTGGCGAACACGATCGTCGACCGGTGCTCCTTGATCAGCTCGAGCACCCGCTCCTCGACCGCGGGCCAGATCGACGGCTTCGGCGCGGGCAGCACCTCTTCTTCGAACGAGAACGGTTCGTCGCTGGGAGCCGCGGGCTTGGGCGCGTCCAGCTGGCTCATGTCGTCGACCGGGACCTCGACGCGGACCTCGATCGTCTTCGCGAGCTTGGGCTGGACGACCTTCACCGGGCGGCCACCGGCGAGGAAGGCGCTCACCTCGTCGATCGGGCGGACCGTCGCGGACAACCCGATCCGCTGGGCGGGCTTCGGGAGCAGCGCGTCCAGCCTTTCGAGTGAAACCGCGAGATGCGCGCCGCGCTTGCCGCCCGCGACCGCGTGCACCTCGTCGATGATCACCGTCTCCACGCCACGCAGCGACTCCCGCGCCGACGAGGTCAAGATGAGGAACAGCGACTCCGGCGTGGTGACCAGCACGTCCGGCGGGGTCTTGCCGAACGACCGCCGCTCGGCCGCCGTGGTGTCGCCGGTGCGCATGCCGACCTCGATGTCCGGCGGTGCCAGGCCGAGGCGCCGCGAAGCCTGCGAGATCCCGGCGAGCGGAGCCCTCAGGTTGCGCTGGACGTCGACCGCGAGCGCTTTGAGCGGAGAGACATAAAGGACGCGGCAGCGTTTCTGCGGTTCGGCGGGCAGCGGCTCGACCGCCAGCCTGTCCAGCGCCCAGAGGAACGCGGACAGTGTCTTACCGGAGCCGGTCGGCGCCACGACCAGCGCGTGCTCGCCCGCGTGCGCCGCACGCCAGGCTCCTTCCTGCGCCGCCGTGGGCGCGGCGAAGGCTCCCGTGAACCAGGCGCTGGTCGCGGGAGAGAAGAGGTCGAGCACGTCAGGTGTTGCCACGCTGACCATCATGAACCCACCCACCGACACTTTCTGCCGGGTCCTGCTCACAGCGAGGTCAGAGTCGTGGCAGCATGCTCCGCAAACGTGTGCACACTCGTCCGTTCGGGCGAAGATAGCTAGGGGGAACCGTGCGGATCCTGTCGGTGGATCTCGGGACGTCCAACACCGTCGCCGTGCTTTCGGCGCACGGGCGGCCGCCCAGGGTCGTCGAGGTCGACGGGTCGGCCAACATGCCGTCAGCGGTGTTCGCCACCGAGGACGGCACGCTGATGATCGGCCGCGACGCCGAGCGCCGCGCCCGCCTGGACCCGACACGGTTTGAGCCCAACCCCAAGCGCCGCATCGACGAGCAGACACTGCTGCTCGGCACCGACATCGTGCCGGTCAACGAGGCACTCGCGGCCATCCTGCGCCGCGTGCTCGACGAGACCAGGCGCCAGCTCGGCGGCGAGTCACCCGACGAGGTCAGGCTCACCCACCCCGCGCAGTGGGGTCCGGTCCGCCGCAACGTCCTGCTGTCCGCGGCCCGGCTGGCTGGCATGGGCAACAACATCACGCTGGTGCCGGAGCCGGTCGCGGCCGCCGCGCACTTCGCGTCCTTCCCCGGCAAGGCGCTGGCGCCAGGCCAGGCGCTCGCGGTGTACGACCTCGGCGCGGGCACCTTCGACGTCGCCGTCGTCGGCGCGACGCAGAACGGGTTCACCGTCCTCGCCGAAGACGGCCTGCCCGACCTCGGCGGCCTCGACGTCGACCAGGCGCTGATGGTGCACGTCGGCCGCGAGGTCTCGCACAAGGATCCCCAGCGCTGGCAGCACTTGCTGCGCCCGGAGTCGACCCAGGACCGGCGCACCCGGCGTGCGCTGCAGGAGGACGTGAAGGCGGCCAAGGAGGCGCTCTCGCGGCACCCGCAGACCGAGGTCCCGATGCCGGAGCCGTTCAGCGACGTGCTGGTCACGCGCGCCGAGCTGGAGGCGCTGGTCCGGCCGTCGATGCTGCGCAGTGTCGAGCTGCTCTCGCGCACTGTCCGGTCCGCCGGGCTTTCCCCCGATCGTCTGGCAGGCATCTATCTCGTCGGTGGTTCGAGCAGGCTTCCGCTGGTGGGCAGCCTGATCGCGGAGAAGCTGGGCGTCGTGCCCGGCAGCCTCGACCAGCCGGAGACCGCCGTCGCGCTGGGCGCGCACCATGTCGCGCAGGACGGCATCGGCGTGCGCACGCAGAACGTCGAAGGCCAGGTCGCGGCCGGTTCCTACACGGCGCCGCCGCAGCAGGTCGCGAACGTCCCCGGCTACCAGACCGGCGCCTACCCGCAGTCCGCGTTCCCGGCCACCGGGCCTCAGCAGCAGCAGGCGCCGTCGAACTTCCCGGCCTACTCACCCGCTCCGAAGGAGCCGGAGGCCAAGAGCAAGAAGAAGTGGCTGATCCCGCTCGCGATCGCGCTGGTGGTGCTGCTCGGCGGTGGCGCCACGTACTACTTCACCACTTCGACCACCACTTATTCGGCCGACGAGTGCAAGACGCCGGGTCAGGCCGACGACAAGGGCTTCACCGGCTGCCTGCGCCAGCTCGCGGGCAAGGTCGCCGACACGGGTGACTGCAAGGCGGGGATGGGCAACGGGCCGACCGCGTCGGCGGAGAAGTTCGGCGCCTCGTCCACCTGCGCCGCGCCGGGGCGCGCCGGCACGCAGGTCACGTACCTGCAGAGCGACTCGGCTGGCACGCTCAAGACCTACACCGATGAGCTGCTGAAGTCCGCGGGCGGGGACATCGTCACCGCGGACTGGAAGGGCAACGGGCTGGAAGGCAACTACTCGTCCGCGGCGGGTGCGAACGTCGCGGTGCTGGTCTTCACGGTGAAGGACCGGCCGCTGACCGGCTTCCTGTACCAGGTGAATTCGTCGGGCCAGACGCCCGCGACCGCCGGGACACTGGCCACCTACTTCGAAGAGAGCGTCCAGCCGGGGTCCTGACCGCCGGTGCGTGTTGGTTACGCTGTCCGGGATGCGTATCACGGTTTTCCGGCGGATGATGGCCGACGAGTTCGGCTCAGCCAGGGCGGAAACCCTGTGCAGGGACCATGTTTTCAGCGCGCTGGGCGGGCGTACGGTCGAGCAGGCACTGGCCGTCGGCACGGCGCCCAAGGAGATCTGGCAGGCGGTCTGTGACGCCTTCGACGTGCCTGTCAAGCGGCGATGAGCGAAAAATCCTAGCAGTAGGGCGTGTCACTTTCGCCCTCGAACACGTGTTCGTCTAGCATGTTGTGCACATCGGGACCAACGATCCACAGATCTCTGCCGAGGCCTGGAATTGTCGGACCCCGCCCGTAGCGTCGGACCCGACACGCCACAACTGACAACCAACGAGGTGGACCCCATGGCACCAGCAGCACCCGACAAGGGCAAGGCGCTCGAGCTCGCGCTCGCGCAGATCGACAAGCAGTACGGCAAGGGCTCGGTGATGCGCCTCGGTGAAGAGGGCCGCGCGCCGATCGCGGTCATCCCGACCGGCTCCGTCGCGCTGGACGTCGCGCTCGGCATCGGCGGGCTCCCGCGCGGCCGGGTGATCGAGATCTACGGCCCGGAATCCTCCGGTAAGACCACCGTCGCGCTGCACGCGGTGGCCAACGCGCAGCGTGCGGGCGGCATCGCGGCCTTCATCGACGCGGAGCACGCGCTCGACCCGGAGTACGCGAAGAATCTGGGCGTCGACACCGACGCGCTGCTCGTCTCCCAGCCGGACACCGGTGAGCAGGCGCTGGAGATCGCCGACATGCTGATCCGCTCCGGCGCGCTCGACATCCTGGTCATCGACTCCGTCGCCGCGCTCGTGCCCCGTGCCGAGATCGAGGGCGAGATGGGTGACAGCCACGTCGGCCTCCAGGCCCGCCTGATGAGCCAGGCGCTGCGGAAGATGACCGGCGCGATGAGCAACTCCGGCACCACCGCGATCTTCATCAACCAGCTGCGCGAGAAGATCGGCGTCATGTTCGGCTCCCCGGAGACGACGACCGGTGGTAAGGCGCTGAAGTTCTACGCCTCCGTCCGGCTCGACGTCCGCCGGATCGAGACGCTGAAGGACGGCGGCGAGCCCGTCGGCAACCGCACCCGCGTCAAGGTCGTGAAGAACAAGGTGGCCCCGCCCTTCAAGCAGGCCGAGTTCGACATCCTCTACGGCAAGGGCATCTCCCGCGAGGGCTCGCTCATCGACATGGGCGTGGATCAGGGCATCGTCCGCAAGTCGGGCGCCTGGTACACCTACGAGGGCGACCAGCTGGGCCAGGGCAAGGAGAACGCCCGCAAGTTCCTGCTGGAGAACCCGGACATCGCCAACGAGATCGAGAAGCGCATCAAGGAGAAGCTCGGCATCGGCGCCAAGCTCGACGCGGAAGCCGAGGTCGCCCCGGCACCTGTCGACTTCTAATGCCAAAGCCGTCGGAGATTGGGTGAGCCGCGCTCGCGGAGTGCGCTCGCCAGGATCTCCTCCTCAGCGTCTTCTGGGGGTCGAACCCCCAGACCCCCGCCAGGGGGCAAGCCCCCCTGGACCCCCGGCGGTGGTCGGACTTGGCTTGGGCGCTTAGTTAGTGCGCGAGGAGTTTTATGCCAAAGCTGGATCCTTCGGAGCTGTCGCCCGAGGAGCGGTGGAAGAAGGCGAAGGAGGTCTGTTTCGACCTCCTCGCCGCTCGACCACGGACCAAGGACGAGCTTCGGAAAGCCTTGAAGCGCAAGGGTTTCGACGACGAGACCAGTGAGGCCTTGCTGGGCAAGCTCGACAAGGCCGGTCTGGTCAACGACGCGGAGTTCGCGGAGTTGTGGGTGCGTGCGCGGCATGTCCAGCAAGGACTGTCCCGCACCGCCATCGTCGCCGAGCTCAAGCGCAAGGGCGTCGACAGTGAGATCGCCGTCCAGGCGGCGAGCGAGGTCGATCGGGACTCCGAGGAGCAGCGCGCGCGGGAACTCGTGCGCAAGAAGATCCGCTCACTCGGCAACGTCGACGAGCAGACGGCCATCCGGCGGCTGCTCGGCGTTCTCGGCCGCAAGGGTTACCCGCAAGGGCTTTCGTACACCGTGGTGAAAGAGGAACTCCGGGCGGTCGGCGCCGAGTCGACCATGCTCGACGACGCCGTCAGCGAGTGACCTCTTCACGCCGCGAACGCCGGCGCAGGCGCAGGTGGATGGCCACGGCCGCCACCGCGCCGAGCACCGCCATGGTGATGTCCTTGTGCGGATCCCACAGGTCGCCCTGCTGCCCGTTGTAAGCCTCGGCGACCTCGGGCGCGAAAAGCGACGCGATGCCCCACTCGAACAGCTCGTACAGCGCGCTCGTCGAAAGCACCACCTCGACGGCGATCACGGCGCACCAGCGGGCCGCCCGGCCGCCTTTGTCCAGCAGGTACCGGTAGAGCACCGACGCCGCGCACACCCCGTAGGCGAAGTGCACCAGCCGGTCGAAGTGGTTGCGCCGCCAGCCGAACACGTCCGACAGGCGGAAGCCGAACAGATCGGCCGTCCATCGGTCGTACGGCACGTACGAGTAGAGCCAATGCGCGGCGATCTCGTGCAGCGACAAGAAGACCAGCACGAAGATCCACGAGGACAGCGGCAGCCGGAACCGCCGGTGCGCCCAGAACAACGCGACCAAGCCGACCACGGTCAGCGAATCGTGCAGCGCCTTCTCGGCGGGCCAAGGCTCGCCGAGCCAAGTCGCGCACCACAGCACGACGAAACACGACACCGCGGCCAAGTGCGCCTTCGGCAACCCCGCCCGGCCGGCGACGGGATCGCGGCGGTGATCAACGCTCGCGCCCGCAGACTAGCGGCTGACAGGTCCGTGTGAACGCCACTTTCGCAACGTTGAGCGTTGTGGAAGTGGCGTTCACCCCTGGCGGGTCGTTGGCGGCGGTGTGATGGAAGTGATGACAAAAACGGTCAAGCCGACTCTTGGTGCTTGACCTGTCGCGGGTCGTGACGCCACGATCAAGTGATCCGATGACTTAACCGCTATCCGCCGTAGCATTCCCACAATGTACGAATCGGTGTCTTCGCGCTGCTTTCGTGCAGGTCATACATCGGATGTTACGGGCTCCGTTGTGGAGGATCTATGAGATCGCGTCCCCGTCGTACGACCACCGTCCTGGTCATGTCAGCCGCTTTGCTCAGCGCCATGGTGACCAGTGCGCCCGCTTACGCCGCCGCACCCGAGCCGGTCTCGGTCCCGCTTGACCAGTACTTCGACAACGATGGCATCGACACGGCCGCCGCGCGTGGCGGGGACTTCGACGGCTCGGGGTACAGCTTCCCCGGTGACGCGCTGCCCAGCGGGCGGGCGAGTGTGGACGGGATGCCGTTCGCCATCCCGTCGTCCGCGGCCGGTGCCAAGAACAACATCGTCGCGCTCGGCCAGCAGGTGGCCGTCCCGCGCGGGCGGTACCACTCGGCGCACTTCCTGGTTGCCGGAAGTTATGGCATGGCCGGTGGCGCCGTGACCGTGCACTACGCCGACGGCGGCACGAGCACGGCTTCGCTGAGCGGCGCCGACTGGTATGGCGCGTCCGGTCAGATCGTCGCGCCGTTCCGGTACGCGCCGGACGGCAAGACAGACCAGAACCCGGTTTCGCTCAGCGTCGCCCAGCTCTGGCTGGACGCGAATCGCGAGGCCGTCTCGATCACCTTGCCCGTCACCAAACCCGCGCAAGCCGGGCAGACGAGCCTGCACGTCTTCGCCATGACCATGCAGGGATCGAGTCATGGCAAGGCGCTCACCCTGCGCGGATCCCGGTCCACGCCCAAGCTTCTCGACAACGCGCAGGCCGTCGAAGCGGTCGTGACCAACCTCGGGGACGAGTGGATCACCGAGCGGGACGAGCTGATCGTACGGGCCGAAGTGTTCGGCGCCCGTACCGTCCAGCCGGCTCCGGTGCGCAGGCTGGCTCCGGGCGAACAGGTCCGGGTGCGCATCGGGATCACGCGCACCGGCGCCCCGGTCGACACGATCGTCACCGGGAAGATCGTCGCGGAAGGCAAACGCCTGCGCGCCGAACAGGCGGTCCGGTTCACCCTCGGTGTCGCGGACTACCAGGCGACCGACGCTTCGCTCGGCGCGCACGAGTCGCCGTACTGGTTCGACGACGCGAAGTTCGGCATCTTCATCCACTGGGGCCTGTACTCGGTTCCCGCCTGGTCGCCGCCGGGCGAGCAGTACGCCGAGTGGTACTGGCGCTGGATGGAGGACCAGAACAACGCCGTCCACGCCTATCACGAGAAGACCTACGGCAAGGACTTCAAGTACGACGACTTCATCTCCGGCTTCACCGCGGCGAAGTTCGACCCGAAGAGCTGGGTCGAGCTGTTCCAGGCCGCCGGCGCGAAGTACTACGTGCTGACTTCCAAGCACCACGAGGGTTTCGCGCTCTACGACTCGAAGGTGTCCGGCCGCGACTCCGTCGACCTCGGCCCGAAACGGGACCTGGTCAAGGAGTTGTTCGACGCCTCGCGCAAGTACACACCCGGCCTGCGCAACGGCGTCTACTTCTCGATGCCCGAGTGGTACAACCCGGACAGTCCGTGGATGGGACACGGTCCGCGCAACCCGTACACCGGCGCGGCCGAGCCGTACACCGGCTATCAGTCCGGCCGTGACTTCGTGAAGGACTACCAGGGCCCGCAGATGAGCGAGCTGGTCCACCAGTACGACCCCGACGTGATCTGGTGCGACATCGGCGGCGCCAACGACAGCCGCCGCGTGCTGGCCGACTACTTCAACAACGCGAAGAACCGCCAGCGCCCCAAGGACGTCACGGTCGACGACCGCTGCGGCATCCCCACCCACGACTTCACCACGCCGGAGTACGCGACGTACCCGGACACCGTGGTCAAGAAGTGGGAGGCCAGCCGCGGCCTCGACCCGCGCTCCTATGGGTACAACCAGGCCACCCCGGACAGCATGTACATGACCGCGGACGAGGTCGTGCGCACACTGGTCGACACGAACAGCAAGAACGGCAACTTCCTGCTGGACATCGGACCGCGCGCGGACGGCAGCATCCCGGAGATCATGCAGACCCGGCTGCGCGAGACCGGTGACTGGCTCAAGGTCAACGGCGAGTCCGTGTACGGCACCACCTACTGGTCGCGGATGGCGGCCTCGGGTCCGTTGCGCTTCTCCGTCAAGCAGAACGAGGCGTTCTACGTGACCTCGCTCGAACGGCCGGGCGCCCAGCTGACGGTCGACGCGCCGGTACCCGTCAAGGACGGCGACCGGGTGACCATGCTCGGCTATCCGGGCGAGCTCAAGTGGACCAAGAAGGACGGCAAACTGGTGGTCGACGTGCCGGAAGCGGCGCGCGCGGCAGGCCGGCACGCGTGGGTGTTCAAAATCGAATATCGCTGATCAGTCAACCTGATCCCTCCGGCAGGCGTGTAAAGGTAAACGCGCCTGCTGGAGGGATTCCATGTCCGTACGGAGAAAGACCTGGTGGCCGGTCGGGGTCGTGGTGGCCGCCGTCGCCGGGATGGCCGGCGTCTACGCCATCCGCACACCGCCGCCCTCCCCGCTGTTCGAACCGCCCGCGATGTCCATGTCGGCGCCGGATTCGGTGCCGTTCGACCTCCTCACCCACTGCGGGGTCGACGAAGCCAAGATCGGCGGCGTGTACTTCGAAGCCGAGGTCCCGCTCATCGGCACCGCGCAGAGCGCGCCGCCCGGCTGGGGGAATCCCAGGCAGGCGGGCCGGATGACGTTGTTGACGCCGAGCCGCGCCGTTTTCCGCGACGACCTCGGGCATGAGGTCTTCTTCCGTGCCAGGCCGGGCGCGACCGAGCCCAAACTCATCTGCGACTGAGGCCGACCGGCCGTTGCCGAGACGGCCGCGACTGTGCGACGACTTATCCCCATGAGCCGCGCCGTGCACCGGACCATCCTCGTCGTCGACGTCGCCGGGTTCGGTGACCTCCGGCGCACCAACCTGCACCAGGTCGCCGTGCACGGTGGGCTCTACCGCGTGCTGACGCGCGCGTTCGCGGCCGCGGGGATCCCTTGGAACGTCTGCGAAGACGAGGACCGCGGCGATGGCGCGCTCGTGTTGATCCCGCCGGGCGTGCCGAAAAGCCTGCTGGTGGAGGCGTTGCCTGGCGCGTTGCTGGACTCGCTGCGTGAGCACAACCGGGCCCATCGCGCCGAGGAGCAGATCCGGCTGCGCATGGCGTTGCACGCAGGGGAGATCCACTACGACGAGCACGGCGTTGTCGGCAGGCCGGTCAACCTGACGTTCCGGCTCCTTGAACTCCCGGTGCTGAAACGGGCTTTGGCAGATTCCGGCGGACTGCTGGCGGTGGTCACCTCCGCGTGGTTCTACGACGAGGTCGTCTGGCACAGCCGCGAACGCGACGACTATCACCAGGTCCGCGCGAAGGCCAAGGAAACCGACACCACGGCCTGGATCAGCGTGCCGGGGATGGTGCTCTCGCCGGAGCTGCTCGCGCCGATCGCCGAGGAGTCCGCGCCGCATCAGCTGCCGGCCGGCATCCGGCAGTTCGTCGGCCGCGAAAGCGAACTCGGCAGGCTGGACACCATATCCGGGGCGGCGGGCGCGGTGATCATCACCGCGATCGACGGCACCGCGGGCATCGGCAAGACGACGCTGGCGATGCACTGGGCCCATCAGGTCAAAGACCGGTTCCCGGACGGGCAGCTGCACGTCAACCTGCGCGGGTTCGACCCGAACGAGCCGATGGACCCCGGCCAGGCACTGCACGGTTTCCTGCAGGCGCTCGAGGTCGCGCCCGGCAGCATCCCCGCCGATCTTGAGCCGAGGGCGGCGCTCTATCGCAGCCTGCTCGCCGAGCGCCGGATGCTGATCGTGCTCGACAACGCCCGCTCCGCGGACCAGGTCCGGCCGCTGCTGCCCGGCACGCCGACCTGTCTCGTGGTGGTGACCAGCCGGAACCAGTTGCGCGGCCTCATGGTCAGGGAAGGCGCGTACCGGATCGCGCTCGACGTACTGCCCGCCGAAGACGCGCGCGCGTTGCTCGCCGAGCGGATCGACGGCGACCGCCTCGCCGCGGAACCGCGCGCCGTCGCCGAGCTGATGGAGTTGTGCGCGCGGCTCCCGCTGGCGTTGAGCATCGTCGCCGCGCGCGCGGCGAGCCAGGCCAACCTGCCGCTCGCCGCGCTCGTGCACGAGCTGAACGACGAACGTCACCGGCTCGACGCGCTGGACCTCGGCGAGACCGATCTCAGTGTCCGCGCGGTCTTCTCCTGGTCCTACAACGTGCTTTCCCCGGCGGCGGCACGGCTGTTCCGGCTGCTCGGCGTGCATCCGGGCCCCGACATCGACCTGCTCGCCGCCGAGGCGCTGGCCTCGGACGCAAGGCAGTTGCTGAAGGAACTCGTCACCGCGCATCTGCTGGCGGAGCACGTGCCGGGACGCTTCCGCTTCCACGATCTTCTGCGTGCCTATGCCGCTGAACTCGCGGCGACGGAACCGGATCGCCGCGCCGCCGCGGAACGCATGCTCGACCATTACCTGAACGCCGCCGACCACGCCGATCGGCAGATCCAGCCGGTGCGGCCCGGTTACGAGGAGGCGATGAGCTGGTTCGCCGCCGAGCACGACACCTTGCTCGCCATGGTCACTTTCGCCGCGGACCAAGGATTCGCCGAGTACGCGTGGCGCCTCGCCTCGGCCTGCCAGATCTTCCTGCGCCGCGTCGGCAGACGGCATGAGCGCGTCGCCGTGCACCGGACGGCGTTGGCGGCGAGCCGGAAAGCCGGTGACCAGCACGGCCAGGCCACCGCACTCCGGCAGCTCGCGCAAGGCCTGTCACGGCTCAGCCGGTTCGACGAGGCGAAGGAGCTACTCGACGAGGCGTTGGAACTTTCCCTTGCGCTTAAGGACGAATCGCATCTGCTCCACGTGCATCTGGCCTACTGCAGGGTGTTCGAGGCACAGGGGCAGCACCAGCTCGCGCTCGATCACGCCAGGGCGGGATGGGACCTCGCCAGGCACAAGACCGGTGGGGGCAACAAGGCCGCCGCGCTGACGGCGATGGGTAGGCAGGAGTCCATGCTCGGGCAGTTCACGGAAGCGGCCGAGCACAGCGCCAAGGCGCTCAGTTTGTACGCCGCGATGCCGGACAAGGAAGGGGAGGCGAATGTGCTCAAGAACATCGGCGAACTCGAACTGCGGCTCGGCAAGCTCAGCGAAGCGCTCGTGAGCTTCGAACGGTCGCTGGCGCTGGACCGTGAGCTCGGAGATCGCTACTGGGAGGCGCACGCGCTCGACTGTATTGGCGCCGTCCACGCGGCGGGCGGCGACGAAACGCGGGCGAAAGCGTTGTGGCGGCAGGCTTTCGCCATCTTCACCGAGCTTCGGCATCCGGACGCGGCGGACGTCCGAGCCAAGCTCAGCTCGCCAGCGAACGGGGGGTGAGGCCGCACAGCAGCCGGTCGACCGTGTGCTCCCAGCTGAGCACGCCGATCAAGCGGCGCCTGATCTCGTGCGCGTCGTGGAACGCCTTCTCCCGGTCGCTCAGTATCCGTTTCATGGCGGCCTTCCAGCGTGCGACATCCTCGCCGGTGTCGTTCGTCTCGACGATCATGGTGGCGGCCAGCGAACCCAGATGCTGGCGCAAGGTTTCCGCGACGCCGCTCTTGCTGCTCACCAGCAGCGGGGTGCCGAGGCTGATCGCGTCGAGCGCGGCCATCCCGAAGCCTTCGACCCGCGACGGGATGATGCTCAGCGACGCGCGCTTGAGGTCCTGGCCGAGCTCGTCGGGATCGTCGGTGAACGCGCGGACGTCGATGCGGTCGCGGGCCGCGCCCGACATGGCGACGAGCTTGCCGTGCAGCGACGCGCATTCCGAGCCCGGCGCGCCCCGCACGTAGAGGACCGGTTTCGGTTGCCCTGTCGGCAAAGTGAGTCCGGCGGTCGCCTTGGCGGCGATGTCGAGGCCTTTCAGCTCGATGTCACCGGTGCGGCCGAGCACCAGCACGGTCGGTTCGGCCAGCGCCTGCCGCATCCGGCCGTCGAGCCCGGCGGGCACGGTGAGACCGGGGTCGAGCTGGAGCACCGGCACACCGCCGAACCCGTCGCACACCACGGCTTCGGCGTTGCGCCGCAGCCTCGGCCCGACCGCGGCGACGACATCGGCGTCGGCCGCGATGTCCCTGGTCATGCGCTCGCGTTCGGCGATCCGGCGCGGTGCGTTCTCGCCGCTCTTGTACGGCTCGATCTCGGACGGCGCGGTGTGCACGATGTGCACCAGCCTGGTCCTGCGGTATCGCCTGGCGTAGGTCCACGCGACCGCGCCACTCACCCGGTCGTGCCCGACCACGACATCCGGCAGCGTCCGGAGCGCCTGCTCGGCGCGGACGTAGAGGTTGGGCCCGGCCGGTGTGCGCTCGGCGACCACGAGTTCGACGCCGCGCTCGGCCGCGTCCGCACGGTCGCGCGCCGTCGCGTGCTCCACCAGGCATGCCGTGCGGCAGCCCGAGTTCGCCAGCGCGGTCGCCAGCAGCCGGTTGAACGTGGAGATGCCGCCGCGGGTCGGCGACCACTCGTCGTTGATCAGCAGAAAGGACAGGCGTTGGTCACCTGGTGAGTCCGGATCAGTTTGTCCGCCCATCGTCGCCACCCCTCCGGAAAACCGCCGCCACTGCTCAGATGCCGTACCTTTTGTAGTATTTGTCGAGAATGCCCAACGCCTGCTCGTGCATTCTGCGTTCGGCCCGCCCGCGGGCGATCTCGGCGACTTCCTCTGGTGTGTAGCCGAGCTTGCGCATCAGGTTGAGCGCGATGCTGATCACGTCGATCACCTCGTTCGCCGCCGCCTTGTCGTTCTTGTTGCGCAGGTGCGTCTCCAATTCTTCGAACTGGACGTCCGTCGCGACCTTGAAATGCCTGATCGGTTTGGCCTTCACCTCGCTGTCGGCTTCGTTCCACGCCGTCCAGAGCGGCTGGAAAGGTCCCAGCGTTTCGGTCTTGGTGATCATCGGTCTCCGTCTTTTCCGGTGTCGTAGCGGTCAGACCGCGGCGATCCTGTTGAGTGTGCCGAGGTCGTGCAGCACGATCTTCCGCCTGCCCGTCGACAGCAGACCTTTCTCCCGCAGCTTGCGCAGCTCGATGGCGACCGCGTCCCGTGAAGCCCCGATCCGGCTGGCGATGTCCTGCTGGGACAGGAGCAGCTCGATCGTCCAGCCTTCGTCGGTCTGCTCGCCGACCTCGGCGGCGATGTCGAGCAGCCAGCGAGCCAGCCGGTACTTCACATCGAGCCTGCCCAGCAGCGTGCGCTGATCCGACTGGCGGCCGCGTGCCACGACCGCCTTGTACATGGTCGGCCAGAGGTCCTCTTCGCGGACGAACCGCCGCAACTCGTCCGCGTCGACGTCGACCGCGGACAGCTCGGTGATGGTCGTGACGGTGGCCGACCGCGGCTCGTCCATCAGCACGCCCTCGTCGCCCAGCAGCTCGCCGCTACCGCGGATGGCCAGGATCATCTCGGTGCCGTCGGGCGCCACCTTGGTGATCTTCACGCTGCCGTCCTCGATCAGCAGGACCGAGTGGGACGGCTGGCCCTCGAAGAACAGGGTCTGGTCGGCGGGGAAGCGCACGCGCGTGCCCAGCGCTTTGAGCTTGGTGTGCTGATCGTCGGTCAGCACGTCCAAGATGCACAGGATGTTCGCGTACATAGTTGAGAGTGTAATACTCTACACAGCGATGTGACTATGCCACATCGAACTGTAGTGCAGTGCCAACCGGGTGAACTTGTCTTCCATGCGGGGGCGTGGAAATCGGTACGGTTGACGCATGCTGACTGGGAAGCTGACGCGGCTGCGTGCGATCGAACCGACCGACGCCGAGCCGCTCGCGCGCTGGCTCGACGACTCGTCCGTCTCGCAGTGGATGGTCAACGACTACCCGATGTCGCTCGCGCAGGTGGTCAAGCGCTGTGAGGAACGGCCGCGCAACACCTACGGCAACCTGGTGCTGTGCATCGAATCACTGAAGGAGAAGCGCCCGCTCGGCGTGCTCGCGCTGACCGGCGCGGAGCCGGAGAGCGGCTGGGCCGAGCTGTCCATCTACGTCGGCGAACCTGACTTCCGTGGCGGCGGCTACGGCACCGACGCGCTCCGCGTGGCGTGCCGGTACGCGTTCGACCAGATGCGGCTGCACGGTGTCTGGCTCGTGGTCGTCGCTGAGAACGCCGGCGCTCGCCGCGTGTACGAGAAGGCGGGTTTCGTCGAAGAGGGACGGCAGCGCCAGCGCTTCTATCGGGACGGCAAGTGGCACGACATGGTCATGATGAGCCTGCTCGGCGACGAACTGATCGACTGACGTTGTGGGGGTCGTGAGTGGTAATGCCGGTTAGAACCGGCCGTATCACTCACGACCCCAGGCGAGGGTCAGCAGAGCACGGACTTGGTCCCCAATGCGGCTTTCGGGGTGTGCGAGGCGAGGCCGGTGAGCGTGATCGGGAGCCGGACGCAGTTGTTGGCGTCGCTCAGCTCGTGGACCTTGTCGGCCGGGTCGATGCGGGTGACCAGCGCGTACGTGCCGTCGGTCAAACCGCTGACCTCGATCATCTGGTCCGGCAGGCCCCAGTAGTACTCGTCGGCCCAGCCACGCGAGATGCCGTTCTTGAACGCGTCGACGCCGGGCGGGGAATTCGGCTCGGGGTCGAGGCAGCGGGGCGCGGGGTAGCTCTGGACGCCGTTGCCCTTCTTCGCCCACCAGATCAGCTCGGTGTCGGCCATGCAGAAGCCGTTCTTCTTGCCGACGGCCACCGGCGCCGTGCCGGTGGGCACACCGTCGGCGCCGGCCGCCCACAGCTCCGAGACCGACCAGTCCTCGAAATGGTAGTGGTGATGGATCGCGTGGTAGTGCATGTTCCCGACCGAAGAAAGGTCCGTCGACGTGCCATCCGAGCGGTAGACCCGTTGCGCGCCAGGGACTTCCGCCGGCCGCTGCCCCGCGGGAGTCTGGTAGCGGATGTCGACGGGGCCGCCGCCGATGTTGGCCATGGCCTGGCCGAAGCGCAGGCAGCGCTTCGCGCCTTGGTCGTCGATCTCGCTCTTGAAGCATGACTCTCCGGGTGCGGCGGAGTCGTCGAAGAACGGCGGCGGGGTCTCGAAAGTGGCGTAACGCTGAGGCAGCGCGAGCAGGTCCGGCAGCAACTGCTTGACCTGTGGGTAGCGCGGGGTGTTCTCGTTTTCGAGAAGTCCTTCGTAGCGCACGGTTTCCGATGCGAGATCCGGCACGAACGGGTTGTAGAACGCGTAAGCCGTGTAGCGTCCGTCCGTCTTTGGCAGCCATACGGAACGCGAGGTGCCGATCTGCGCTTCGGAGATCGCGACGCGGCGGCTGCCTTGATAAACGACCAAGCCGAGGCTGTCGTCGTTGGTCGCGCCGACGGTGCGGATCGCCAGTTCCACTCCTCCCGGCTTATTACGCAGCGACCGCGGCAGGCGGACTTCGAGTTCCACCCGGCCGCAGCCGACTTTCGCGCATTCCGGCACAGCGTGGACCGGGGTGGTTCGGCCGACTTGCCCCGTCCAGTGCACCGGGCGATCCGAAGTGACGACGACCCGTGCCCCGGCTTCCGCGGGCGTCGCGAGTGGTGCCAGCAAAGCGAGCGCGGCCAAGGCCGCATATGCGTTTCTCATGAGTTTTTCCCCCGTTGTATTACTTGCCCACCTTTGATTGGAGTGATAGCGGCCGTTCTTGGCAATCCCGCGAACGGGTAGATCGTGCTCCGTTCGGGTGCGGCGGCTCGCCTTCACGGCCGCGTACCTGGATAGTCGACGGATGATTTCTCCGTGGGGGCGCAAGCCGGTGGCCACCGGCTTGGTCGGGATCACGGTCCTCGCGCTGGGTGTGCTCGCCGCGCTGAACGTCGACGCGCTGCCGCTCGTCGGCGCGGGCACCACCTACAGCGCGGAATTCAGTGAGTCGGCGGGGTTGCGCACCGACAACGACGTGCGCGTCGCCGGGATCAAGGTCGGCAAGGTGGCCGACGTGAAACTCGACGGCGGCAAGGTGAAGGTGACCTTCCGCGTCAAGAACGTCTGGCTCGGCGACAAGACCATCGCCTACATCAAGATCAAAACCGTGCTGGGACAACAGTTCCTGGCCCTGGACCCGCAAGGCGACGGCACGCTGGACCCCGCCGACCCGATCCCGCTGGAGCGTACCGTCGCGCCGTACGCGATGCTCGACGCGTTCCGCGACCTCACCACGACGGTCAACGACATCGACACCGCCCAGCTTGCCAAGAGTTTCGACACCATCGCCGCGACCTTCGCGAATACCCCCGACAACGTGCGCGGCGCACTCAACGGCCTTTCGAAGCTTTCGGACACGCTCGCGTCGCGCGACAAACAGCTAGGCCAGCTGCTGGCGAACACCAGGCAGGTAAGCCAAACACTCGTCGATCGCGACGCTCAGCTTGTCAAGCTGATGGAGGACGGCAACAAGCTGCTCGACGAGGTGAGCAAACGCAAGCAGGCGATTTCGCACCTGCTCGACGCCACGAAAGCGCTCGCGGTCCAGCTGAACGGTCTGGTCGACGACAACGACAAACAGCTCGAACCGGTGCTCAAGCAGCTGGATCAGCTGACCTCGATGCTCAGCCGCAACCAGGAATCACTGGCCGACGGGATCGCCAGGTTCGCGCCGATGGTCCGCTTGCTCACCGGTGTCGCCGGCAACGGCCGCTGGGTCGACGCCTACCTGTGCGGCCTGATCCTGCCGAGTATCGGCCCGCTCAACGAAGCGGGATGCTTCGAGAAGTGACTCATCGGGGTGGGGGGTGGTGGGGGCGGGGGGGGTTCGCGACAACAACCAACAGAAGGAATATGGGCGGCGGGGGGTTTTGGGGGGGGCGGGGAGAGACGGAGGGGCC